>NZ_NEXQ01000004.1:0-40797 GCF_002810405.1 Psychroflexus sp. S27
GAGCCCTGAACAAGCTCTCTATCTGCCATCTTTTAGTATAATACTCTAGTGCCTCATCTGGTTTGTTGAATGATACTATAATGCAAAAGTCAACTTTTCCATCTTTAATGGATTTTGTGCCTGATAAGTAACAATATTCCCCGTGCATCCTGACTATTTTAGGATAGTGCCTTATCTGCCCAGCTTTCAAGCTATGAAATAAATGCTGTGCTGTAATTTCCTTTTGCCGTCTTGGGCAGTAAATTTTAAAGTTATTACGTATTCGAATGAAGTAACGTATATTCTTTGAATTAAGGAAATTAAGCCATTGCTCACCCACAAACTCCCTATCTGCCAACAAACAATCGATACAGTCCTTGCCAAAGCAGTCAATGAAGCCTTGTACCAATGCAATACGCTCAGGAGTATTGGAATTCCCCCTTTTGTCCAGCATTTTGAACATTATTGGAAAAGCTACATTTTTATAACTGATCCCCAACATAAGGATATTTATGTTTTTATCCCCGAACTTCCAGTTGGTCCTATCCATAGAGAGCACCAGTTTATCTTTCTCTGGAAGAAGGCAAAAAATAAACTTGGCTACCCAGATCATAGATAGATCGGCAAGTGCCATAAAGCGTTGAATGCGTCTGTAACTGCTTGAAGCATCTACAGATGTATCAAATCCAGCAGATAACTTTACAAAATTGACAGACTTAACTTTGCATAGAGCGTCAATAAACAAACAGATAAGACGGATCCTGGCCAAGTTGAGATGTCCTTTGAAATGAGCTTTGAATAGTGCTAATAATTGAGTATCTTTAATACCTGTACTGGAGTTCTTTTTTAAAGTCATTACTTGAAGAATAATGCTTTAATATACTGAATTCCAGTATTTTATGCAATATAAAGAAGATTAAAATTCACTTTACTTTGTTAAAAATCAAATAGTTAAACAATTTTTGTCGTGTACTAAAACAAATTTTAAATATGGCGATTTGTTTTAATTGATGCCTTTATATTAAATTGCAGCCTCTAAACAAACATTTAACATGAAAAAATTATTTTTATTACTTATTTCGTTAGGATTATTCGCTTGTGCTGATAATAAACCAAAAGATGCAGATGCAGAAAATGCAGATCATAAAGTTGAGAATAGACAAGATACTTCACATGATGAGGCAAAGCCTGATGCGGAGAAAGAAGCTGAAAAAAATATGTCGCAGGATGATATTGACCCAAATCAGACTGATTTCGGTGCCCAATTTGAAGCTAAAGATGTTAAATCTAATGCTGAAATGTTAGCACTTTATCAAGATATGAAAGTCGGCGATACTTTAGCCATTCAGTACGAGGCTGAAATTAATTCTGTTTGTCAGAAAAAAGGCTGCTGGGTGCGCTTAAAGCTTGATGAGAATGATGAGTCGTTTATCAAGTTTAAAGATTATGCTTTTTTCTTACCGAAAGATGCTGAAGGAAGAAAAGCAATCGTGAAAGGTCAAGCTTATGTGAAAGAAGTTTCTGTTGATGATTTGAAGCATTTTGCTGAAGATGCAGGAAAATCTAAAGAAGAAGTTGAAAAAATTACTGAACCAGAAATGACTTATGCTTTTATGGCTGATGGCGTTAAACTAGAGCCTAAATCTTAATCACAGCTCATTCACAAAAACTAAAAAACCCTCGAACTTGTCGAGGGTTTTTTTATGCGTCATCTTCTCAAAATGTCATTTACTTGACAATCAATTTCTGAACAAGCTTTTGCTTAAGCTGATCAGATGTAATATTGATAAAATACACGCCAGAAGCTAAGTTTAAATTCTCTAAAATGATGCTTCCGTTTTGTGCTTCTTGACGAAGATCAAGCAGCTGACTTCCTAAGACCTTATGAATTTTAATATCAAATTCAGCTTGTAGATGCTTTGGTAAATCAATATTTAAAAGTCCAGCCGTTAATAGATCAGTTCAAAACACCAATTATTTATTGTCAAGACCTCTTATTTTAAAATGATAGACTTTAATTTTTATTCATGTAAATATCTATACAATTAGCCTTAGTGGCTAGATTTTAGTTTTATAATGATTCTGAATAGGTATAGCAAGCGTTAAAGCTTAATTAATTATTTCGTATTGCTAATACTTTGGTATAAATTGTCAATAAAAAATTGATGCGAGTATTAGTTACAGGTGCAACGGGTTTGGTAGGGCAAGAGCTTGTAAAACAATTACATGCTGAAAATATTGATGTGAATTATTTAACAACCTCCAGAGACAAGATAAAATCTGAAGCCAATTATCAAGGTTTTTATTGGAATCCGAGAAAAAATGAAATTGATCAGAATTGTTTTGATGGTGTGAGTGCTATTATCAATTTAGCAGGTGCTAGCGTAGGAAAGCCATGGACAGATGTGCATAAACAGGCGCTTATTGATAGTCGTCTGAATACTATCGACTTATTAAAAAGTTCGCTCCAAAATAAAGATCATCATATCGATCATTTTATTTCTGCAAGCGCAATAGGAATTTATGAAAGCGATTACCGCATTTTACATGATGAAGACTCAACAGTTTTATCTGATAATTTCTTAGGTGAGCTTGTTAAAAAATGGGAAACTAAAACTGAGGAAATGTCAGAATTAGGCATGGAGATCAGCTTGGTTCGTACAGGTCTTGTTTTGTCAGAAAAAGGAGGAGCGCTTGAACAAATGCTTAAGCCTATTCAGAATTATGTCGGTGCCGTTTTAGGCAGTGGAAAGCAATGGCAGTCTTGGGTGCATATTGAGGATATTGCAGGAATTTATGTACATTTATTAAAATCCAAATTAGAGGGTGTTTTTAATGCGGTTTCTCCTAATCCGTCTACAAATAAAGAACTGACTTTCGAAATTTCTAAAATAATCGACAAGCCCATCATTTTACCACCCGTTCCTGAATTTGCTATCAAACTCTTGCTGGGAGAACGTTCAACACTTGTGCTTTCCAGCCATATGGTAAGTGCTAAAAAAATTCAAACAGCAGGATATCATTTCAAATTCGTTCAAATAAAAGCAGCATTAGAAGATGTGCTTTCTCATCAAAAATAGGGGTTAGGTATTAGGAACTAGGAGCTAGAGGTGAGAGGTGAGACTTTAGAAATTCAGAATTTTGAATTTTAAATTTTAAATTAAAAAAGCCTAAAGCCTAAAGCATACCGCTTATAGCGTAAAAATCGAATCAATCCTCCCGACCATTCGGGATCGGGACAAGAATAACAAAAGGAAATTTTCACTTCACTATCGTTTTGTGAAACCGCTGTTCAAACTGTGCTACATGCTCTTTTTTGCGAAAATGCAAAACGCACTTTCGCTTGTTTGACAGACTATTTCTTATATTGTTCCACTCACTAAATAATAATGATAAGAGGTGTAAATCTTAAAGCAAATTCAAAATTCATAATTGAAGAGAACGGCCTATTTTTTATGTTTTTTAGGAAACTAGAAAGCGTAGAAGAAAGGCAGAGGGAGCAATGCGCGAGTGAAACGGTTCGCGTTGCGGGGGCAGAGATGCTTTCGTTGCTTTTCTAAAACAGAAAAATAAGACTAGACTTTTTTCTTAGTTTTTTTGGCAATGAAAAAAAGTAAAAGAACATCAATAGAAGTTCCTTTCATTTTCCTTGACGCAATCCCGAAGGATCGGGAGAAACAATCCTCCCGACCATTCGGGATCGGGACTAACAAAGCATGAGATTCTGATCCCGACCCCCGAGTTATTCGGGGCGGGGCAGAATGACAGAAAACCTCTATTTAAGAAGGATTTTACCTCGTTTGTTTCTGTGATGAGATTGTAATTTAGATGTTCATTCTAAAAGGATCAGCTCATGAAACTCGAATTTAAATCCATTTACATTTTGCTCTGCAGAAGTTTCTTTATCGTCTTATTGATGTATGCAGGTCTTTCAAAACTATTAGAGATCGATTTGTTTTATGACAATTTATACAATTCACCTTTGTTGCCGAAATCTGAGTCACTGCTTTTCATTCTTACTTGGGCAATACCACTTATCGAAATTATGATAGCAATCGCCTTATGTTTTCAAAGCTTATTAAAGCAGGTGCTGATCAGTATCATCTCGTTATTGTCAGTTTACTCGATTTATATCGCAGCGATTTTATGGATCGCACCCTATCAACCCTGCTCTTGTGGAGGCGTGATAAGTGCGTTAAGCTGGAAAGGACACTTTGTTCTCAATATTTCGAGTTTAGTACTCGCTATAAGTTGCTTATGGCTGAATATAAAAACTAGAAATAAATGATATTAATTAAAGAAATTTTGTTGCGCAACAAATCAGGGAAAGCTGAAAACCTGTAAAAAAGAGTAAGCTTAATATTTAAATTTTATATTATGAAACGTTTATTAAAGGAAGTGCCATTAATGGCACTAGTATTAACGGTTGGTTTTGCATTTGCAAACAAAGAACATGCACAATCAGCAGGTTGGGTTGAACTCAATGGGACAGCACAGCAACTACAAAGTAAGCCTTGTGTTAGCCCAACGAATGATTTGTGTAAAGTGATTTTCGCAAGCGATCCTAATTCACAAGAACACCAGGTTTATATGGACGAGAACTTAAGCATTCCTATGCGTAATGGAAGTACAGAAGCTTATATTATTAATGATTAATTAAAAATGAAAGCCCTTTGAAAAATAACTCAAAGGGCTGTTTTATTAGATCTCTGAATAATCGTTTTTAGCAAAAAACTTAACTAGATTTTCATCTTTAAAATAGAGCTGACACATATCTAAAATATCATCAGTGTTAATTGATTTAATGATCTTATCAACCTGTTTTTGCTCCACAATCGGAATATGATATCGATAATGCTCATAGAGTGCCGCTTGTGTGCTCTTATTTTGATTTCTTTTCTTTTGACTGTATTTTGGAATGACATGAGAGTTTATAATACTTTTGAAAAGAGATTCATTTATTTTTTGTGTTTTTAAATGATGAGTGATCTTTTTTAAATCATTCTTAATTTTTGACAAATCTTCTTGACTACAGCTTAAGATTAAGTTTATTGAGTTCGTTTTGTTTGCTCTGTTAATCTGTTTCCTTGCAGCAGATAGGTATATCGCCCTCTTACCTTTAAAGCGCAGCTCCCTGAGTCTATTATGAACCAACTTTTCAATAATTTCTAAAATCACCTCATCTTTTAAGCTTAATGCACTTCCAGTTTCTCTCGTGTATTTATAGAAGAGATGAACATTTTGAATTGCTTGTTTAGGTGTATAAACAATTTCTAATGGCTTTTCTTTAAGATAAGTGTTTGCACCAACATTGGCTTTATGTATCGCTTTTTTATTGTTTGGTATGGCACTCAAATATTTATTGACTAATGGTAAAATATTATCTTTTTTAAAATTCCCTGTGATAATAAATGTAAAGTCCTGCGTATTTTGCATGAGTTTACTATAGGCTTTATATGCAATATCTAAATCAGTTTCATCTACACCTAGATATCGATATGTCCCTTGAGGTTTAAACAATCGATTTTCAGTAAGTTTATTAATATGATAATAAAAATCTGACTTTGGGTTTGTATCAGTTTTTTTAAGAAATTTCTTCTTTTCCTCTTTTTTCCAATCTAAATATGCAGACTTATCATAACGTGGGGCAGACATATAAAGATACACGAGCTGCAAAGCTAGCTCTAAGTCTTTGAGTTTAAAGTTTCCTTTTATGCCAGATTCGTGAGCGCTTATATAGGGTATGAAGCCATAAGGTATACTTGTATCTTTGAGTTGTTTTTTTAGATCAAATTTATCAAGTTTACCAATGCCTGAGTGCCTAACGATATCACTCGCAAATATAACTGAATGGAAGTTTTCTTCACTAAACGAAGAAACGCCATTAGGGCTAAAACCGTGCAGCATAATATCATCTTGATATCTTCCTTTTTCTGGTTGATAGGCTTTAATAATGAGCTTTATACCATTCTTAAGAATAATTTTTTCAGTCCCAAAGTCATTTAAATCTTCATATTGATATTCGGGCTGAGGTAATAGGTCTTCTTGTTTTATTTGGTCGGTTATCCTTAAATCTTGATTCTTACTTGATATATTGATGCTATCAGTTGGTGACTCTTGTACCCATCTTCTGATCTGCGCCTCTGAAAATGGGAATTTATCTTTTGAGGGGTTAATGACAGCAATATCCTCAGGTTGTTTTTGTAAGTTTCTCCTCACAAAAGTATTGAATTCCTCTAAAGTAAGTTCTTTCAAAAATGATATTTGGACGTTTAGAGATAAGTCACTAAACTCAATGTCTTCAATGAAATGTCGTTTAAACTTGTGCAGCCAGTAAAATGTGTTGGTACTGTCCTTCTTTTTTAAACGATTAATATACTTCTCTTTAGAATTTTCAAATTCATCCTTAGTAAATCCTGATTCAAATCTCCGGTTTAAAATTGAAAATGCTTTTTGGATACTTTGTTTTGAATCCTTTTCTTCAGTTTTAACCTTAATCAGGTGAGTGTAGGGGATGTCAATAGAAGGTTGGATATTGAAATTGTAAGAAATATGATAAGCCAATAAGCTTTTATGAAGACTTTTATTGATTAGATCATACATCATATTTTCGAGAAGCTCATTTTTAATAATTGAATTCTCATACTTTTCTTGCGTATCTCTAATATAAAAATAAAAGCTTGTATAAGTTTCTAGCTGATGTGTCTGATTAATAGAGTCATTTAAGATCATAAATTGAGGAGCTCTATCAAAATAATCTTGTTTTGTATCTGTCAGGTGTATTTTACTTTTATTTTTTATAAGACTATTAAAGCGCGTTTGAATCTGATTTTCTAACTGATCCAAGTTTTTAATATGTCCTACAACTGTCAGCGCCATTAAGTCTGGCCTGTACCATTCTTTATAAAAATCCTTTAAATTTTTAATTTTAAAATTATAAATGTAATCACGATACTCACTAGGTTTCTTTAATCCTTTATAGGTATTGGAAAAGGTATTGGCTATTTTTAATAAGTTGTAAGTCTTTCCAGCTCCTCTAAAAAGGTGCTCTTCGTAAAAAGCACCTCTTTCTCCATCAATATCTTTTTTATTAAATCTAATCCCACCAGACGCAATATCTTTAAAGAATAGCAAACTTGTATCTAATGCTAATTTGTTATGCGACGGAAAGTTAAATGAATATTCTGTATGCTTGGCTCCAGTTACCCCATTCAGCCTCATTTCCAGCAAGTTTAAAAGCTCCGTATTGCTGATAATCGATTCAAAGTTTTTAGTTCTTTGAAAAGGCATATGCTCTAAAAAATGAGCCATCCCATATTGCTCTTTAGTTTGATTATTATCACCTGCCTTGACTATTAAACTCGTAGATATTTTAGCATCAGAATCAGGTATATTTTTGATATAATATTGAAATCCATTTGTAAGTTGGCCATATCGCGTATTCTCATCTAAATAAGTTGTTGATTGGTTCTGGCTATATGATAGATGAGTTATCATCCAAAAGCATATCATCATAGATGCTAAATACTTGGTCTGAACTCTAAAGATTTTAGTAAGCATCATTTTGATTGAGTTTTGGATTTTTAAGTATTTCGTTTTCAGGTATAGGAAACCATCTGTGCTCTGGTTGCCATACAGTATTTGGTTTATCATTCAGTATAGAGGTTTGATCAAAGCGTTGCAAATCAAACCAACGATGTCCCCATTCAGCAAAGAGTTCCTTTCTGCGCTCAAGCAATATCTCTTCAAGTAAAGCTTGCTGGCTGATGTTTGGCTGTGTTACACTTAAAAGTGGTAAGCCAGCTCTTTGCTTAATCATGTCTACATCAGCTATGGCGCCTTGCAGCTTGTTTTGCTGGGCTCTTGCTTCAGCACGGATGAGGTATTGCTCTGCTAAGCGCATCACCATAGAGTACTCTTCAATCTCAGCGCCTGAAAAATCAAAAGCGATTTTATATTTATAAGAATAATAAGAGCTAACACCTTCTTGTGTATACTCTCCAATCCATTTGTCATATCTTAGATCAGGAGAGGTTCCCCATATCTCCATAAAGTCGTTTGAGAATATAACGGGGGTGTTCATTGTAGGGTCGTAAATGAATATGCTACCTTCACGTGTATGTGTTAAAGTGCTGCCCCATCCTATAGGCGATATTTGCCAAATGGCTTCCCTGCTGTTGGCTAAAAAAACCTCCTCATGACCTAACAATTCATAAAGGGAAGCCTGGCTAATTAATTTGTCGCTATAGTTTTCTGCTTTCTCCCAGTCCTCTACATATAGATATACTTTTGCTAAAAGCGCATTTGCAGCAGCTTTATTAGGTCTTGCTCTGTTGTTTTCTAGATAATTTTCATCTAATAAGTCAAGAGCGTCTAATAAATCATCAATGATTTTTTCAATGATATCTGCTTGTTGATTTTGACTTGCAGTGGCGTTTATTCGGTAATCTGTGCCTAAGATTAAAGGAACTTCATTATAAAGATTAGTCAGATAGAAATAAGTAAAAGCTCTCACAAATTTTGCTTCACCTTCCAGGCTTTTTCTGTTTTCATCAGATATTGATTCTGAATTCTCCAGACCTTCTAAAAGTGAGTTTGTCATATAAATAATATTATAGGCTCCTGCCCATAATTCTAAATTATAATTGTTAAGAGCTGTGATATTGTTTTGGTTAAACTCTCTCATGTCTTCATTGTTCGTCGTGAGCTTAAAGTTATCTGAAGAAATCCCCGCTAAAAAAGTTACAGAGTGGTTGCCACCATTGGCATAACTTGTATTAAACAACTGGTTATATATGCCAGTCATGGCACTTCTCGCTATTTTATCGTTGTTAAATACTGTTTCTCTCGTTACTTTATGATCAGGAAGGTCGACTTCAACAAAATCTTCGCAAGAGCTACATATAGCAAGGATGAATAATAAAAATGTATATTTAAAAGTATCCATGTTTTCTATTTTTTAAAATGTTAATTGTAATCCTCCTGTTAAGCTTTGTAAAGAAGGGAGGGCTTTACTACCAGGTGATTGCGGATCTAAACCTTCATAATCGGTGATCGTTAAAAGGTTTTGCGCATGAACGAATAACTTAAATTGACTCAATCCTATGTTTTTGGTGAAATCATTAGATATCTCATAACCAAGGCTTAAGGTTTTAAGACGTATAAAGGACGCATCTGTAATAGAGAACTCACTGTTATAAGCATAACGATTAAAGGCTAAAAAAGCATTAATTGATTGAGATGGAGCTTGCAAATCTTCAGGCGAAGAGCTTCCATATTCTGTGACACTCTTTAAGTTATTCCCGAGACGACCAGGAGGTAATGAAGAGGTCTTTCTTCCATTCTGCTTCACAAATTCAAATAAGAAGCTCAGTGAAAAATTCTTGTAATTGAGTTTATTATAGACGCCACCAAAAAACTTTCTTCCTAAATCTTTAGTAATCAGCCTATCATCGTAATCATAACTTCCATCTTCGTTAACATCCTTAACTGTGTAGTAGCCTGTGTCTGGATCCACACCCTCAAATTGATATAGAATATCTAAGCTTAAAGCTTGTCCCACACGGTATGTGTTTGCATATGCAGTTTCTTCAATATCAGGAAAAGCAACAAGCTTACTACTTGGTATTGTCATGTTTAATGATGTATTCCATTGAAATGATTGTTTCTGAAATACTTTTGCTGAGAGTCCAAGTTCCCAACCCTTGTTTTCAACTGTGGCAGGCAAGTTAGCTTCTACCTTGGAGAAACCGGTAATTGCAGGTAAAGGATAACCAACCAACTGATTTGAAGACCTGTTTCTGTACCATGCTATTTCAGTGTGTATGCGATTGTTTAAAAAGCTTAGCTCTAAAGCAGCTTCAAGTTTTTTATTGGTTTCCCAAGAAAAATCATTGTTGGTGAGTTGTGTCGGGTAAAGACCCTCAGGGCCAGGCGTTGCTTCATAAGCGTCTAAGTATCTATAATCTCCGATCTGGTCATTTCCAGTTGTCCCATAACTTCCTCTTATTTTTCCAAAAGACAACCAGTTGAGGTACTTATCAAAAAAGTTTTCTTCTGTAAAAATCCAAGCCGCACCAATGGCACCAAAATTGGCAAAACGTTTGTCAGGTCCAAAACGAGAGGAACCATCACGCCTGCCTGTCAGGTTTAAATAATATTTTTCTTTCCAATCATAAGCTAGACGTGCAAAAATTGCACTGTATTTATAAGTAAAATCCCTGTCTTTTATTATTGAGACTTGATCAGCAGCTTCCAAATTCCCTATGAGATTTCTGTCTATATAACCTCTTCCAGAAATCGTTAAACTTGTATTCTTGTTTTCCTGAAATGTTGCCCCTACAATCGTGTTAAAGTGATGCTGTCCCCAAGTTTTACGATAATGTATTTGAGGTTCAACAATCCATGAATTTCTTCTGATATCGCTATATTGTGATCGATTAGTCACCCTATCCCACATGGCAGGATCATAAGATTCAATGGGTGTTTGTATATTTTCTTCACTTGTTAAATGTGTATAACCAAAACTTGATTTAAAACTTAGTGAAGGGCTTAACCTGTAGGTGAGGCCTAAATTACTGATTAAGTTATTAGTCTTTAGCTTGCCCTCATTTTCTAATGTTGCTAAAGGGTTAGACCATGTTGAGTCTTCCCAATTTAGACTTCCATCATCATTATATAATCGTGGCGCATTAGGCGCTAAAGTTAAAGCTGTGCTGACAAATGTACTGCTGTTAAAAAGATCATTATCATCTAATCCATAGTTTGCGCTGAGGTTGAGTTTAAATTTTTTATCTTTTGATTGATGATTTAGATTAAGGTTAAATGTCTTTTTTTCATAAGAAAAGTCACCAGGAAATACCATTCCTTGCTTCTGATATGAAGCGCCGATGATATAAGAAGTCGTTTCATTTGCGTTTGAAATATTAAAACTAGCACTTCTTAATTCAGCCGTCTTTCCAAATAATTCTTTTTGCCAATCTGTATAGCGATTCTCATCCCACAGCACAAGATCAAACGCATTATACTCATTTGGCTCTACACCATCGTTTTCAAAAGCTTGCTTTCTAATCTTTAAATATTGTTGAGTGTTCAGAAGATTTAAAAAGTTATCAACTCTACTCATCCCAGTATATAGCTTAGTACTGACTTTGATGCCTTGATTTTTTTGACCCGATTTTGTTGTAATAAGGACCACGCCATTAGCACCTCTTGATCCATATATGGCCGTGGCATCCGCATCTTTTAAAACTTCAATGCTTTCAATATTAGAAAGGTCTAAGGTGTTTAAAGGGTCAACACCTGCACCTTCAAAAAGTTGGATTTGGCTATCGATAGGACTAGAGTTAATCGGCATTCCATCAATAATATATAAAGGTAAATTGCCATTGTCATCAAAGTTTGTTCTTAAACTACTTTGGCCTCTTATTCTAATAGTTGGGGCTGCACCTGGGACGCCTGTGCTTTGCACTACTTCAACTCCTGCCATACGCCCCTGCAAAGCTTCTATGGGGTTTGTGACAGGCTGCAATTCTATGTCTTCAGATGTTACTTTTTCAATGCTGCCTGTGCGCTCTCTGTCTTTTACACGGTAATAACCCGCATTGATCACCACTTCATCTAAGGCTTCGGTGCTAGGGGAGAGTTGTACATTAATAAGCTTGCGATTATTGACCGCTATTGTTTGTGCTTGATAGCCTAAATAGGTAAAAGACAAACGATCAGTGCCAGTGACTTGAATGTTGTAATGTCCGTCAAAATCAGTGGTGGCGCCATTCGTTGTATTGATGCGTTGTATATGTACGCCAGGGATGGCTTGCCCCGTTGTGTCGGTCACCTGACCGCTTAATTTGTAGGTGTTTTGTGCCTTTGCTGTTGCTGTACTGAAGAAAATGAAAAGCAATATCAGGCCAAACCCACACTGGTGGGTGTAAAAAAATTTCATAACTTTGTGTGTGTTTTTAGTTAAACTAGGTTTTAATTAAAGCGCATGAACCTTCCTGCGGTCGGCAAACTTTAGGGGAGGTTTTTTGCTTTTAGATGTAATGCACATTGTGCTTAAAGAGCTATTGAATAAGACTTAAGCCTGTGATTGTGTGCACAACATAACTTTGTTAAGTGTCATTGATGGGCGATTGTTTTAAAGAAGTTATTTTTTAATAATAAACGCCATAAAAAAGGGCGTGAAAGCTCAACTTACCGCATTGGGGTACTGGTATACCTGACAACAATAAGTGAGCCCACGCCCGGGTCGTGAGCTATATTACTTATTATCTCGTTGTCTAAAAATTACCAGTTTTCAATGCGAGACTCTAAGCAATAGCTTCTATTTTTTATTTTAAGAAGTACTGCAAATATATTAATTGGACAAATATAACAAAAATATTAATATGTAGGTTTTTTTACCTACAATATTTTTTGATGTTATCCTCAAATTGCTAAAAAGCTTATTATAATGGCAATCAAAGAGAATAATAAGAGCTTGCTTTTACTTATGGGTAAACGAATAAAATACTTAAGAAAAGAGCAAGGTTTAAGTCTAAGGAAACTAGCCCAGAGATGTGATGTAGATTTTAGCGATATAAATAAAATTGAAAAAGGAGAACGTAATATGCAGATGACGACTCTTTTTGAACTAGCAAAAGGCTTGGAAGTTCATCCCCGAGATTTGTTTGATTTTGAGGGGGAGTGATTGGTAATTAGTAGTGAGAACTTAGTAATTCAAAATTTTGAATTTTAAATTCTAAATTTAAAAAGCCTAAAACCTACAGCCTACCTTCATAAGCAAAAAAACGATTTCACGAATCAACAAATTCATGATTTGTTTGCCAGGCTATTTCTTATATTATTCCGCTCACTAAATAATAATGATAAGAGGTATAAATCTTAAAACAAATTCAAAATTTATAATTCAAGAGAACGGCCTATTTTTTATGTTTTTTAGAAAACTAGAAAGCGTTGAAGAGAGGCAGAGGGAGCAATGCGCGAGTGAAACGGTTCGCGTTGCGGGGGCAGAGATGCTTTCATTGCTTTTCTAAAACAGAAAAATAAGCCTAGTCCCGAGCCTTCGGGGTTTCTTTCTTTTTTGGGCGATGCAAAAAAGGAAAAGGATATTAAAAGAAGTCGAATCATTATATTAAGCACGAAATAGAAACCGAAAGATAGACTTTGAATTGAGAGGGCTATGGAAAAGAAGGGAGAGCATTAATTGAAAACGAATTCATTAATAATTGATCAACCAATCTTTAAACTGTCATGCTGAACAAATGCCGCCATAGGCGAAGTGCGATTCAGCATCTCTTTACAGGGTGCAGTTCTTTTCATTTTTTTATTTACGTCTTTTTTATATGCATTTCAGTAGTAATTTATTGATATTCAGTTGTGTTGTCTTATGTTTAATAAATGTTGTACATTTGCATAAGCAAGGAATTGCTAATTTAAATTAAAATGAAAACAAACTATAAAGCACTAGATATTTCTTCTTTCTATATTAAGAAAGGTGTTAGTCCATTGAAGTTACAGAAATTACTATACTATTCACAGCTTTGGTTTTTCGTTAAAAATGATAAAGCATTATTTGATGATAAAATCCAAGCTTGGATATATGGGCCTGTTATTTATGATGTTTGGGCTAATTTTAAGTTTATGAAAAGAAGTTCTATTATTCCAAATAGCAGAGCAATAAATATAGATTTAGATGATGCAATTGTAAACCATTTAAATGATGTTTGGAAGTCTTATGGTCATTTATCAGGATCTGATTTAGTTGATTTAACGCATAATGATTTACCTTGGAAAAATAGTAGAAAGGGTCTTTTAGGTAATCAACCAAGTGACAATGAAGTAGTTATTAACAAAAGTACTACAGTTGATTTTTCACTAGATTCTTTTAATAGGATCCCAGTTGTAGATACACAAAACACTTTAGGGCATTATTCTAATTTTTAGAGTATGGCAAAGAAAGGTTTGGTATTCATACAAAATGAATATCCAAAACAGAGTGAGGATTATTTATATCGGCAGATTTATAGATTTATACCTGAATTTGGAAAGCCAATAAAAACGATAATTGAAGTAGAGATATACGAAAACAATATATGTGTAATTTCTTTTTATGAGTGCAATAAAGGGACTGAAAAGACTAAATATAAATTACGCTCTAATATTGGTGGAGGCCACACAAGAGCTATATTCAGAGCTTGCTTAGAAGCTTATTATAATTTAAAAGAAGACTTTGCTTTAGTTTTTTCAGCAACTAATGATATAGGGAAAGTAGAAGAAGACAATTCAAGATATTCAGCTTACTTACTCTTTTTGTCAAGATACTTTAAAAATTATGAAAATTATGATAGACAGGGTTCAATTGCTTTAAACACTCTTATGTTATATCACAGAACTTTTCAATATAAGATTGAAGCAGATATTTTTTATACTGAGTTTGAGAAAAAAGTAGAATTAAACATCAATGATGTCGATGTCCAATCTGATAAGGCTTAAATTATTTCCAGCTTATACATAAGCTTAAAAGTATACAACTTTTTTGAACAAATCTCTCCTTATCGTCGATATTTTCCAGAATGACAAAACATGAACTGCTGTCATGCTGAACAAACGCCGCCACAGGCGAAGTGCGATTCAGTATCTCATTTCCATATCTGCCATTCTGAAGGCACGAGTGCGGGAGCTGTCATTCAGAATCCCATCAATAGAAGTTCCTTTCATTTTGCCTTGACGCAGTCCCGAAGGGTCGGGAGAAACAATCCCGAATAAGTCGGAACAAGACTAATTTCAGGAAATTTTTGCTTCGCTGCTCTTCGCAAAACCCTTGTTGTCTTTTTCGCTTCATGCTTATGACTACGTCAAGCACTTCCGCGAAAGCCATAGGTATTTCTTTAAATTATTCATTTGCTTTCATAATTCATTTCCGTTGAGTTGAGCTATCACAAACTTCTTAGCAGGGATAAGAGTCATTCAAAATTTTGAATTCAAAATTCATAATTGAAGACAACGGCCTATCGAAAATAATGTGTAAAATTGGCAGTGAAATAAGCGTTAAATTTTAGGCTGTTTGAGCCTGATGAAATCAGGTGAGTTTCCTAAAATTTAGCTTATGAACATACAATTTAGCATTAAGTTCGTAAGCCTAAACTTTCGTAGTCCCGACCCTTCGGGGTGCTTCTTTTCGGCAAAGGAAAAGAAGAGGGAATATCAATAGAAGTTCCCTTCATTTTTTCTTGATAAATCCCGAAGGATCGGGAGAAGCAATCCTCCCGACCATTCGGGATCGGGACAAGATTAATTTTAGGAAATTTTTATTCCGCTGAGCTTCATAAAACCGCTGTTCAAACTGCGCTACATGCTCTTTTTTGCAAAAAAGCAAAACGCACTTCCGCTTGTTTGACAGACTATTTCTTATATTATTCCTCTCACTAAACAATAATGATATGAGGTTTAAAACATACCGCCTAAAGCCTAAAGCATCCCGCTTTTAGCCTACTAACGATTCACCATTCACGAATCACTGAAAACCGACAACAGACAGCTACTCCACAAAAACACTCATAGAAGCCGTTTCTTCTTCTGTACCCAAATAACCAAACCAAGTTAGAGGAGGAGACGTGCCTTGCCAAACTTCCGGAATCTTAAAGTGCGCTTGTTCATCTTTTCTAAATGCTAAGTTGGGCTCAAAATAAAACTGATGAAGCTGAGGTTGATAAAGCACAACAAATAATTCATCATTAGTCTGTGCAAGTGCTTGATCTGTTTCTGATGTCCATGTGACACTTCGTGTGAAGCTATCGACTTCAATTATATTAAGATGAGCAGGAGGGCGTATCATTCCGTAACTCATGAGGGCTTTAGAAAAATTGATATAAAATTGTTCGTTATTTTCAGAGATGGCATGCTTAAGGTAATAAGATTTAATAAGGTGATACGTTGCTTTTTTCTGATTAATCGGGAAATAGGTTTGATTTAAGATGAATCTCGCAGCATTTAAAAAATGCATCACGCATTTCATTTTGTCACGTTGACGAAGTTGACCTTTTGTGGCTGGTATTTGAGTCGGTCTCGGGGCGCTACTCACATAATTACCATACTTACCTTTTTTGAAAACGAGATTCCCAGCCTTTCCAGATAGCGAGCCGATAGAGTTATGAATAATATGTGCCATACGTGTTTGATTTTGATCCTAAAGATACGTGGGGCGTTTAATGATTAAGCGAGGGTTTTTATATACAAACCATAAAGATTAAGCATAGTTAGTTCGTCGTTCCTTCGATATAAGTAGGTAGTTCCCTTGATATGACAGACCTTTATCGAAGAAAACTCGAAGGAGCATCGAGTCTGTACCGAACTAAACTTGCTTATACCTGGGGGTAATATGGAGTATCATGCCAGTATCTATGGAGTTAAGCACTGTATTTAGACAGCTGATTTACTGTCATGCTGAACGGCCTGACGGTAGGAAGGCTAGATTCAGCATCTCATCTCCATATCTGTCATTCTGAAGGCATGAGTACGGGAGTGTCATTCAGAATCTCATCAATTGAAGTTCCTTTCATTTTCCTTGACGCAATCCCGAAGGATCGGGAGAAACAATCCCGAACCATCGGGACAAGACTAATTTCAGGAAATTTTTGCTTCGTTACTCTTCGCAAAACCTCTGATGTCTTTTTCGCTACATGCTTATGACTACGTCAAGCACTTCCGCGAAAGCCACAGGTATTTCTTTAAATTAGTCACTTGAGTTACATTGAGGCTTTAGAGTTAAATAAAACCGTTTCACTATTCACTAGTCACGAATCACGAATCACGAATCACCATTCACGAATCACAGACAACAGACAACCGATAACCGATAACCTATTAAATGTATTCCCTTCATTTTTTACTCACATTATTTCTATTTTCCTTTATTGAGTTCGTGAATCTGCGATTTCTTGATAAAATCCCGAAGGATCGGGAGAAACAATCCTCCTGATCCCGAAACGTCGGGAGGGATCGGGACAAGAATAACACTAGGAAATTTTTATTCCGCTAAAGCTTCATAAAACCGCTGTTCAAACTGTGCTTCATGCTCTTTTTTGCGAAAATGCAAAACGCACTTTCGCTTGTTTGACAGGCTATTTCTGATATTATTCATACGTCTTTCTTAGTTTCTTTCCGTTGAATTGAAGTATTATCAACTTTATAGAAGGGGGAAGATAAATTCAAAATTTTTAATTCAAAATTCATAATTGAAGAGAACGGCCTATTTTTTATGTTTTTTAGGAAACTAGAAAGCGTTGAAGAAAGGCAGAGGGAGCAATGCGCGAGTGAAACGGTTCGCGTTGCGGGGGCAGAGATGCTTTCGTTGCTTTTCTAAAACAGAAAAATAAGCCTAGTCCCGAGCCTTCGGGGTTTGTTACTTTTTTAGGCAATGTAAAAAAGTAAAGAACAATCATGAATTGAAGTTCTTTTCATTTTGCCTTGACGCAATTCCGAACCATCGGGACAAGATTAATTTTAGGAAATTTTTACTTCGTTACTCTTCGCAAAACCCCTGATGTCTTTTTCGCTACATGCTTATGACTACGTCAAGCACTTCCGCGAAAGCCACAGGTATTTCTTGAAATTAGTCAGTTACTTTTATAATTCATTTTCGTTGAGTTGAAGTATTATCAACTTTATAGAAGGGGGAAGATAAATTCAAAATTTAAAATTTTAAATTCATAATTGAAGAGAACGGCCTACCACCTAAAGCCTAATCCCTACTTCCTAAAACCTACTTCCTAAAACCTAATGACATAAACTCTTAAATATTTCCAAAAAATATTAATGCCGATAAATTTTAATTTCACGAAGGAATATACTATTTTTGGCGCAACTAACATCAGATGAGAAATGAAAGAATATATCCTGTTCTTCCCTGAATAAATTTTGAAGCCTTTTCTTAATGCAAGCCTTATGTTTGTAAGGACTGCTATGTCGGCTTTTTTCTCTTTCTTTTGTTGGTTATTTTTAGCCTTGGTGATTTGCTTTTGTGTGACTCACCACGGCGAAGCCGTGCCTAAGTTTATGGTTTTATTTTCTATGATAAACATCAAATACCTAAGAAAAATGGCGCAAAAAATCAGTTATACCTCATTGAAATGATAAAAACACAACACATGACAAAAACACCAAAAATCGCTGTGATAGGCCTAGGTTATGTAGGTTTACCTCTAGCTGTAGCTTTTGCTAAAAAATATAAAGTGATCGGTTTCGATATCAATGCTAAACGTGTTGAAGAGTTGAATTCAGGGCATGATCATACGCTTGAAGTGTCTGATGAGCTTTTGCAATCTGTTTTAGGGCATCAAGATGCAACAGGTTTGGTGATGTCTGATCAAGCAAGCGATCTTAAAGAAGCGGATGTGTATATCGTGACAGTACCAACGCCGACAGATAAGAATAGACAGCCGGTTTTGACGCCTTTAGTTAAAGCTTCAGAGACGATAGGACGGGTGATGAAGAAAGGAGATATCGTTATTTATGAGTCAACTGTTTACCCAGGTGTGACAGAAGATGTTTGTGTACCAGTGCTTGAAGAATTTTCTGGTTTAAGTTTTAATAAAGATTTTTACGCGGGTTATTCACCTGAGCGTATCAATCCGGGTGATAAAGTCCATACAGTTACGCAAATTTTAAAGGTGACATCAGGTTCAACGCCTGAAATCGCTAAATATGTAGATGATTTGTATGCAGAGGTTATTACTGCAGGCACACACATGGCGCCGAGCATTAAGGTTGCTGAGGCAGCAAAAGTCATTGAGAACTCACAGCGTGATATCAATATTGCCTTTGTTAATGAGCTTTCAAAGATTTTCAGAAAGCTTGATATTGATACAGATGCTGTTTTGGAGGCTGCTGCAACAAAGTGGAATTTTATCAAGTTTACTCCAGGCCTTGTTGGTGGACACTGTATAGGTGTTGATCCGTATTATTTGGCGCAACGAGCATTGGAGGTTGGATATAACCCAGAAATAATTCTTGCTGGTCGCCGTATGAATGATGGCATGGGGGAGTATGTTGCTCAGGAAGTGATAAAGATGATGGTGCAGAATGAAGCAAAAGTGAAAAACGGAAAAACATTGGTGTTGGGAATTACTTTTAAAGAGAACTGCCCAGATGTCCGTAATACAAAAGCCATTGATGTCATTAATGAGTTGAAAGCATATAATATGCAAGTCGATGTTTGTGACCCATGGGCAAACCCAGAAGAGGTGAAGTCTATTTTTGAGATTGATTTATTGACTGATTGCTCACAAATACAATCAAAGTATGATTCAATTGTGCTCTGCGTCTCTCATCAAGAATTCTTAGAACTCGACTTCCCAGCCCTAAAAAATGAAAACGCTATCCTCTTTGATGTCAAATCATTTTTGCCAAAAGAAAGTGTTGATGGGAGGTTGTAGAAACGTGAATTTGCTGTTTCTCTAACTCAAACATTTTACAGTGTTTTATAAAAGATGTATCAGTTCTATTTTGAAAAGGACTAATTTCCTTAAATCAGTTTAGATTTTTTTGACTAAAGTGAATCAAACATCAAATGAAATTAAATTTGAAACCGAAGTTGAGACTGAAAAGTAGTCTTAAAGTTTTAAATTAAGGGATGATGGTAAATGGAATCATGAATGCGGAAAACGAATAATTAACAGAAATAGACTGTCAATCAAGTGGAAGTGCGTTTTGCCATAGCAAAAAGAAGCATGAAACGTAGATTGATCAGCGGTTTTGTGAAGCGCGAGCGAAATAAAAATTTCCTTTAATGATTCTTGACTTTTTGTTTCGTTTTGTGTTAAGACAAAATGAAAGAAATCTTATAAGTTGTTGAGTTATTAATCGTGAAATCAAAATATTAAATTGAACTCGAAACTAAAGTTAAAAATAGTTTTCGAGTAAAGAATTAAGCTTATTTGAGCTTTGTTATTTTAAAAACAATTTTTCAAATCAACAAAAAAACAGATTCATAAATAAATAAGCATATCCTATGCAATTAGAAGAATTTAAAATATTAAAAAACAAAAATATCCTCGTAACAGGTGCCGCCGGCTTCAACCCGTGAAATAATGGCAATGGAAGAATTCTATTACACATATATTTTATTAAGTGAAAAAGACGGTAAGAAATATACTGGCTACACCTCAAATTTGCCATTAAGATTTGAGGCACATCAAAAAGGTAAAGTACCATCCACAAAACACCGAAGGCCACTAAAGTTAATTTACTTTGAAGCTTGTTTATCACAAGAAGATGCTTTAAAAAGAGAAAAATATTTAAAAACACACTATGGGAAAATGTTTTTGGGGAATCGCCTCAAATCTTATTTCACAGGTCAAGAAAGATAAGCTAATGATTAAACAATTCACTAAATTAAAAAACAAAAACATCCTAATAACAGGAGGTGCGGGGTTCATCGGCAGTAACCTCTGCGAAACACTTTTAAAAGTTGGAGCTCAAGTGACAGCACTTGATAACTTCGCAACTGGACATCAACATAATATTGAGGCTTTCCTTAATAAAGAAAACTTCAGTTTTATTGAAGGCGATATTCGTGATCTGGAAACTTGTCACAAAGCTTGTCAGAATCAAGATTTTGTTCTTCATCAGGCAGCTTTAGGTTCTGTGCCTCGCTCTATTGAAGATCCAATCAGATCAAATGCCGTGAATATCGGTGGCTTCTTAAATATGCTTGTGGCCGCGCGTGATGCTGGAGTGAAGCGTTTTGTTTATGCAGCAAGTTCCTCGACTTATGGTGACTCTGAGGCTTTGCCTAAAGTAGAAGAAAATATCGGGAAACCTTTATCGCCTTATGCCATTACAAAGTATGTGAATGAGTTGTATGCGGATAACTTTTTTAAAACCTACGGCCTCAATACAATTGGTTTGCGTTATTTTAATGTTTTTGGCCGTCATCAAGACCCAAATGGGGCTTATGCAGCCGTGATACCTAAGTTTGTGATGCAGTTTATGAAACATGAAAGCCCTGTGATTAATGGCGATGGCACTTACTCACGTGATTTTACTTATATCGACAATGTGATTCAGATGAATTTATTAGCGATAACGACTGATAATGAAGAAGCCCTCAATGAGGTGTATAACACCGCTGTTGGCGATCGCACCACGATTAAAGACATGGCAGAGCAGTTGAGAGGCTATCTTTCTGCTTATGATGCTGAGGTTAAAAATATAGAAATCAAGCACGGCCCTAACCGTCAAGGCGATGTGCCGCACTCATTAGCTTCTATTGAAAAAGCACAAAACAAACTCAACTACAAACCTAGCCACGTTTTTGCTGAAGGCCTGAAAGAAGCTGTGGATTGGTATTGGGAGAATTTAGGGTGAGTGATTTAATAATAAAACTGTAATCTACAATTGAAAAATCTAGTGAAAAATATATTCCTTTCTTTAAAGGGCGATGCAATTCTGAGGAGTATAAACAGAACACCTAGAATATTATTTTGGCATGGTGTAGACTATATTACAGATCAAAAAGTAGAAGCTGAATCCTTTGATGTACAATCCTTCAAAAAGCAAATAAAATATTTAGATAAATATTACGAAATAATTTCTATTGAAGAGTTTTACTATCGCTATAAGCACAATAAATTTACTAACAAGGAGGTAGTTCTAACTTTTGACGATGGTTATTTAAACAATTTAAATGTGGTTTGTCCAATTCTAAATAATCTTAATTTACCTTTTACGGTATTTGTATCGACTGAACATATTGAAACAGGTGAACTATTCCCAACATCTATTGCTAGATTAATTATTTATGGAGCGGATTTAGATATAATTAATGTTCCATATTTAAAAATTCATAATGAAGATATTTCAGATACTGAAAATAGAACCATTATTTATAACAAAGTAATTAATTCTTTAAAAAGTCAGCCTTTAGAAAAAGTCAGGAAAATCATTAGTGAGCTAAAAGCAAATCTATCTGATCAAGATTACACTAGACTTGTTGAGAAATTTAAATCTGTTAAGCCAATGAATTGGGTTGAGGTTAAAAAACTTCATAATTTAGGTGCAACGATTGGCTCACATTGTAAATACCATATATGTTGTCATGATAATCAGGATGAAAAAGAAGTAAAAGCACAAATTATAGAAAGTAAAAATATAATTGAAGAAAAACTTGAAGCAGAATGTAAGTATTTTGCTTATCCAAATGGCAATTATACTACAGCTTCTAATGATTTTATAAAAACTGCAGGTTATAAAATGGGTTTTTCTACTGAAAAGAACTTAAAAATAGAAAATGTGAAGGACACATCAATCATACCTCGAATAGGTGTTCCTTTAAATATCAACACATTTAAAATCTATATTAACCTTTATCCAAAAAAATGAATCGATTACTAACTATTCTCATAAAACTTCCTAAATACCTTTATATTCAGTTTAGGCTTTATATTAAATGGATGTTATTCAAAATAGCCAAAAATTGGGTAATTCTAAATCGTATTCATCCAAGAGTAAGACCTTGGTTATGGAAATTGACTGGAGTAAATATACAAGGTAATGTGTCAATTGGTTATGATGTTTATTACGATGTAGGGAATGCAAGATTAATTCACATCGAAGAAGGTGTTTGGATTGCAAGCAGGTGTTTATTGCTTTGTCACAAAAGAATATTAGATGAATATTATGTAGGAGATGACTATAATATGCTCCCTTATAAAAAAGAACCGATTATTTTGAAAAAAGGTTGTGTTATTGGAATGGATACTATTGTTATGCCAGGTGTAACAATAGGTGAAGGAGCCATAATAGGAGCCGGGTCGGTGGTGGTGAAAGATATACCTGCGTGGACTATCGCTGTTGGAAATCCTTGTAAAGTTGTGAAACAAATTGAAAAAAGAAACAAGTGAAAAAGTTGAAATATTATAACAAGTTCAAAGCTTTACTGTCTATTATTAAAGGATTGGTTTTTAAATTTTTGTTCCTTTCTAATAATTCTGGAACCAACTTAAGAATTGGAAAAAATGTTGTTTTAAGAGGAGAGTTAAGCATAGGAAATAATGTGCGATTGGAATCTAATGTTAAAATTTACAATTATACAGTCATCGAAGATAATGTTGTAATTGGTGATAATGTAGAATTGCGAAGCAATGGAACTTCAAAAGTTGTAATAGGTGAAAATACGAGTGTTAATCGAAATTCTATGATAATGGGATTAGTGACTATAGGAAGTAATTGCGCAATTGCACCTGGATGCGTTATAGTTGGTTCTAATCACAAGTTTGATAATAGCAAAGAGAATATTAAATCACAAGGATTAAGTAGAAAAGGGATTATTATAGAAGATGATGTTTGGTTTGGTGCAAATGTAGTAGTATTAGATGGCGTAAAAATTGGTAAAGGGAGTGTCATTGGTGCTGGTAGCGTCGTCACCAAATCAATTCCCGCTTACAGTATAGCAGTCGGCAATCCTTGTAAAGTTATTAAAGAAAGACATTAATGAGTCTGAAAAATGCTACAATTAAAGGTGTTGCTTGGAATTCAATAGGAACCATAGGAGCAGGCTTGGTGAATATCATCATTACGATGATATTAGCCCGTTTACTCACACCTTATGATTTTGGAATCCTTGAATTGTTGATAGTTTTTTCCGTTTTATCAGAGGCATTTGTAGACAGTGGTTTTAGTCAAGCCGTTATACGGGACAATAATGCTACCAATAAAGACTTGACATCTGTTTTTTATTTAAATGTGGGTATTGCAGTCATATTGTATTTGCTGCTTTTTATACTATCACCCTATATCGCACAATTTTACGATGAAGCCAGTCTGGTTGATTTATCGAGGTTTGTGTTTCTGACTATACTTTTTAATGCTTTTGCCATCATTCAAAATGCCAACTATAGTAGAAGTATAAACTTTAAAACACCAGCTATTTCTGCCTTAACGGCTATGCTAATTGCAGGAGTCACTGCGGTAGTTATGGCGTATAATGGTTTTGGTGTTTGGGCATTAGCCACCAACTTGGTGCTGTATTCCTTTTTAAAAACCTTATTGTTGTGGTTCCAGAGTAGCTGGAGACCGAAAGGATGGGTGAAAATTGATTCTTTAAAAAAGTATATTGGTTTTAGTAGCAATTTATTGTTTAAAGGGCTGGCAGATAAAATTGTAACCAATCTTGAACCTCTTTTAATTGGTAGGGTATATTCTAAAGCCGACTTAGGTTTATTTTCTCAGGGGAGAAAATTAAATTCTTACATCACATTAACTTCTACTAGTGTAATTCAAAGAGTGACATATCCTGTCTTATCGAAATTTCAAGATGATAAAGAAAAATTAAAAGAAAATTACAGGAAAATTGTTGGTTTGACAATGTTTATACTTGTTCCTGTAATGCTAGGAGTTTTCGCTTCAGCAGAAAATATGATTGTAGTTGCCTTTGGTGGACAATGGCTTGAAGCAGCCCCCTATCTTCGTATGTGGGCTTTAGTTGGTTTATTTGTAGCTTTGTATTCCTTTTTTACAAATATATTTTTAGTACTCGGCAAAAGCAGACAGTTATTATACATTTCATTAATCCGTCAAGGAGTTCGTCTGTTGGCCATTGTATTATTAATAAACATTAGTATAATGGCATTGATGTGGGGAATTGTTATTGTTACTTTACTTTCTAGCATTTCTTATGTTTATTTTGGTGGGAGATATATTAATTATTCACTTTTAGAAGTAGGTAAAGATTTGTCAGAAATAACTATAGCGGCATCAATCGGTGCTGCCATTATTTATTTTGGAGAGCTATATGTAGATTTAAGTAGTGTTTTTATAGCATTCTGTATTCAAGCATTAGTAATGCTAACTGTTTATTTTTCAATATTAAAATTATTGAAGAACGAATATTTAATGGAATTTGAGAGTATTATTAAAAATTTAATTCAGAAGAGAAAATGATTTGGAATATTCTATTCATTCTCTCTTTAATATCTACAGCCGTAGTTGTTGATGTACAATCAATGCTATTTATGTTGTTTGTATATTTAATAGGGATGGTAGTTAACAATGTTTTTAATATAGGTCAGGAAGCTAAAGAAACTTCGAAAATTTTTAATAGAATCTTTACTTTAGGCAGTATTTATATGTTGATATCATTTGTCTTTATGACAGTTAATAATTTTGATTTCTTATTAGCCTATGACCCCTATTATTACTTTATACCGACTACTAAAGATTACCTGATTTCCGGCAGCTATTGGAGTGCTTTAGAGTCTATCTGGAATAATTATGACTTTTTCAACCGTTTTCAATCAGGGTATTTTGCGTATGCTACTTTATTTGGGTTTTTAAGCGAAGGGCTTGGTGCTAATTTTTATTTAGGTCAACAAATATCTGTACTTCTTCTGTTTTCATTTGTTGGGGTAGTTATTTTTAAATTATTTAGAACCAATAATTTTACTAAAAATAAAGCAATTAAATATACTTTGATTATTTGTTTATTTTCCATTCTCTTTTTTTACTCGTCACAAATCTTAAGAGACACCCATATTTTATTGATGTATCTTTTAGGGATTTACTTTACGTTTAAAAAAGAATTTTCTTTCTTCAATTTATTGAAGCTATTAGTAGTAATCTTTGTATGCACAACACTGCGATTAGAGTCAGGATTGTTTATGATAATTTTGATACCGACCTATTTACTTTTGTCTTTACAATATTCAAAAATGAAAATTGTTGTGTTAATTTTCGCTAGTATTGTTGCTGTTGGAGGACTTGTATTGACTAATGTTTATTTACCTCAAATTACAGAAGTAGCTGAAGCCAATCAAGAAGCGTATGGAGGAGATAAGGGTGATGGCGTTATTGGAAACCTACAGGAGATTCCGGTTGCAGGAGATGTTGCTGCTATTATATATAATGCAGCTCAGCCTATTCCATTTTGGAGCAGATTATCTACAAATAGTACTAATAAAGATGATAAAGCGGTTTATAATGCAATGAACTTCCCAAGATCTTTTGCTTCTTTCTTTAACTGGATAGTAATTATTTATATTGTTTTTTGGTTGTTAAACAAGAAAATTCGAAAAAGAGTAAAACCTTTTATCTCTAAACCGCTGACCTATCAATTATGGATTGGACTACTATTTTTACTACTACAAGCCGATGTCATCTCACAACGTAGGTTAATGCCTTACTATGTAATGTTTTATATTTTATTCTTTATTATTTACAGTAACTTGCAAATTGAAAAAAGAAAACAAATCAATTTTGTTGTAGTTGTTAGTTTTATTTTAGTTCAAGGAGCTGCTATTTTATATTTAAATTAATCTATGAAAATACTTTTATTAGACAACTCTTCTCTTACACCAACTAGTAATGGTGTTTGTGTTGAACCCAAGACAGGAGCTTTTACTGTGGAACTACAATCTGAAGGTAATGAAATTAATGTGTTTGGTCAAAAAGTTTCAGCTAAGGACACCGTTCATACATTTAATTTAACTGAAAATAACATAAAAACTTCTGGTATAAAAAGAAAACGAAATAAATTGGCGAACTATTTTTTGCTTTACTTGAGAATTATTCCCCATATCTATAAAGCTGATTTTGTTTATATTTTCTATCCTACAGCATTTAAATATGTGCCATTATTATGCTGGATTCTAAGAAAAAATTTTGGTTTATATGTACGAGGTATGAATGGCATTAATGATAAGGTTTCTAGTTGGAATTATAAAAAGGCCTATACAATCTTTACAGTTTCAGATTTTTTCACAACTATGATTAATGAAAAAACACAAAGTAAAAAAGCCCACACTATAAAGCCTATGATTCCATTTTCTGAAAAAGATGTGTTGGCTACTAGAACCTACAAGACAAAAGATAAAATAAGTATCTTGTATTTAGGAAGAATAGCACACGACAAAGGGATTGCTGAGTTGCTAAAAGCTGTTCAGGTTTTAAAGCATAAAAGTTATAAGTTTGAACTAAATTTGGTAGGAAGTGGAGAGTTTTTACAAAAGACGAAAACATTAATCAAAGAGTATCAAATTGAAGATACTGTCTGGGTAAGAGGTGCTGCATTTGAGCCTGAACAAGTAAAATCCTATTACATCAATGCAGATGTGTATGTGCTGCCTACTTATCACGAAGGATTTCCACGTACATTATATGAAGCGATGATTTTTGGAACGCCTATCATCACCACTTTTGTAGGTGGAATTCCTGCGCTTATGAAAAATAGGGTAAACTGTAAAGAAATTCAACCTAAATCTGTTGATAGTCTTGTAGAGGGTATAGAATTTGCGATGAACAATCAGGAAAAAATGATTCAATTTGCAAAAAATGGTACAACACTAGTTTCAAAAATTGTGGATAGTAATAGAATGACGCATGCGCAGCACTTAAATAAAATTATTAAAAATGGATAATGTTGAATCTATCGGAAATGGCGCGATTGTAGCATCTGGTTCAATAGTTACAAAAAATGTGGAACCAAACACAATTGTAGGCGGAAACCCTGCGAAGTTTATTAAAAATATTGAAAGACAAACCATATGAAAATAACGGGTATACCAAAAGATCAAAGGTTTTCATATAACTACGCTAAACAATGATAAGTAAGAAATTAATCATATGAGTAGTGTAAATAAAGCAGTAAGTGTTGTTATTCCATTTTATAGTAATATTGAATGGTTGAGAGAAGCTGTTAATAGCGTATTGCAACAAAGCTATCAAGACTATGAGGTTATTGTAGTCAATGATGGTTCCAAGGAAAATGATAGAGAGTTTGTTTTAGAATATGGTAAACTGATTACATATTTGAAAACAGAAAATAAAGGTCCTGGGGCTGCAAGAAATTTAGGAATAAAAATGTCAAGTGGAAAATATATTGCATTTTTAGATTCTGATGATATATGGTTACCTACAAAACTTGAGAGTCAAATAAGTTTTATGGAAACCAATGAATGGGAATGGACACACTCCTCTTACTCGTTGTTTAATGATAAAAATTTAAAAACAATCAAAGAAGTTAGAGTAGGAGGCTTTGAAGGAGATATTTTTATTAAAAGACATATTTCATCACCGATTGCTACTCCTTGTGTAATAATAAAAAGGAATGTATTCTTGGAGAATAAGTCATTTCGTTTTGCAGAACATTTGAGGTTTGGACAGGATTCATATTTATGGGCAATGATTAGTGATAAATATCCATTGGGTGCATTAGATGAAGTCTTAGTAAAAGTAAGAATAAGAGGAAACAATGCAGGAAGAAGAGCTAGAGTACAGCTACAATCGAGAGCAAATACTTGGAGGAAAATATCAGAAAACAGAAAAGAAAATAATTATAGATATTTGAACTTCCCTAGAATTCCTCTTGTTTTATTTAGTCTTTCATATTACTTTAATAGCCTTGTTGTTTTTTTAGAAAAAAAAGTTTCATTAAGTCCAAAAATATCGGAGTTTTTGTCTAAAATATTGTACGCACCAATTTATTTTAGCTTAAAAATTTATAATACAACTTTAAAATGAAAATAAAAAATAAAACCCTGCTCATCACTGGTGGTACCGGTTCTTTCGGGAATGCAGTCCTTAAACGTTTTCTAAATACTGAACACTTTTCTGAAATACGTATTTTTTCACGTGACGAAAAAAAACAAGACGATATGCGTAAAGCCTTCAACCATGATAAACTCAGATTTTACATTGGTGATGTGCGGAATTATAATAGCGTGGAGCGCGCGATGCGAGGCGTAGATTATGTTTTTCATGCCGCAGCACTTAAACAAGTTCCTTCCTGTGAATTTTTCCCATTGGAGGCTACAAGAACAAATGTTTTAGGAACACAAAATGTGATTGATGCAGCAGCATTCAATAATGTACAAAAAGTAATTTGCTTAAGTACCGACAAAGCAGCCTATCCCATTAATGCCATGGGAATTTCAAAAGCATTGATGGAAAAAGTAGCTGTAGCAGCTTCAAGAAACCTAAAAAACACAACTGTCTGCTTAACAAGATATGGAAACGTAATGGCTTCTAGAGGGTCTGTTATTCCTTTATTTTTGAATCAAATAAAAGAAGGGAAAGAACTGACCATTACTGATCCAAACATGACACGCTTCTTAATGTCATTAGATGAAGCGGTTGAATTAGTTTTGTTCGCCTTTGAGAACGGTAACCCAGGAGATTTATTCGTAAATAAAGCACCAGCAGGAACAATAGGAGATTTAGCTCAAGCCATTAAAGAATTGTGTAATTCTGATGCTTCAATTAAAATTATTGGAACAAGACATGGTGAAAAGGTTTACGAAACCCTTTGTACACGTGAAGAAATGATTAAATCTGAAGATATGGGAGATTTCTATCGTATTCCAGCCGACAATAGAGATTTAAATTATGATAAGTACTTTTCTAAAGGAAAAGAAGTTATTGATCAAATTGAAGATTATAATTCTTCCAATACTGAACAACAAGATGTAGAAGGAATGAAGAAGTTATTACTTGGATTACCAATTGTCCAAGAAATGATAAAATAGAAGAGATTCTATCTTAAAGCTTAAAAAAGAAAAATTACATGAAAATACTCATTACTGGTTCTTCAGGCTTTGTTGGTAAAAACTTAGTCGCAGAACTCAACAACATAAAAGAAGGAAAATCAAAACATTCAAAATTAAGTTCTGAAATAAGTATTTTGAGTTTTGACAAAGAAACTGATCCCACTTTGCTAGATAAATATTGTAAAGAAGCAGATTTTGTATTTCATCTAGCGGGTGTTAACAGACCTAAAGAGCAAAGTGAATTCATGGAAGGTAACTTTGGTTTTACCAGCGAATTATTAAACCTACTTAAAAAGCACAAGAATACCTGTCCAGTGATGATTTCTTCTTCTACACAAGCAGCCTTAGATAATCCTTATGGAGTTTCTAAAAAAGCTGGAGAAGACTTATTGAGGAAATACGCTAAAGAAACTGGAGCAGAAGTTTACATCTACCGCTATCCAAATGTTTTCGGGAAATGGTGCCGTCCAAATTACAATAGTGCAGTTGCAACCTTTTGTAATAACATCGCGAGTGGTGTTCCTATTCAAGTCAATGACCCAAATGTTGATATGACTTTGGTTTATATTGACGATGTAGTCAATGAACTCATCAATTGTTTAACCGGGCAAGCCAATAAAGATGGAACTTATTACAAAGTAAAAATTGAGCACAAGATTAAATTAGGAGAAATTGTCAACTTAATTAAATCATTTAAAGAAAGTCGCACAAGTCTTCAGGTACCAGACTTGGCAGATACTTTTACAAAAAAGTTATATTCCACATATTTAAGTTATTTACCAGAAGATCAATTTTCTTATCCACTAAAAATGAATGTGGATGACAGAGGTTCATTTACGGAATTCATAAAGTCCCCTGACAGAGGTCAAGTGTCAGTGAATATTTCAAAACCAGGCATCACCAAAGGAAACCATTGGCATCACACAAAAAACGAAAAGTTTCTTGTTGTCTCTGGTAAGGGAGCGATAAGATTTAGAAAAGTCGATGAGCCATCTGAGGTCATTGAGTATTTAGTATCAGGAGATAAATTAGAGGTGTTGGATATCCCTGTGGGGTACACCCATAATATTGAAAATTTAGGAGAATCTGATATGGTGACGGTGATGTGGGTGAATGAGGTATTTGATCCTGAGAACCCGGATACTTACTTTGATGTCGTTTAAATATTATAAATGGAACCAAAAGTAATAAAAGGGGGCGAACACATAGATGAGAGAGGGAGAATCGTTTATAACAATGACTTTAATGCAGCTGATGTTAAACGTTTCTACACGATTGAAAATGTTGATACATCTTTTGTAAGGGCTTGGCAAGGACATTCGATCGAAAAAAGATGGTTTTCTGTCTTAGAAGGAAAATTTTTGATCAAGCTCATTAAAATTAATAATTGGGAAGAACCTGATCCGAAATCAAAAATTCAAACTTTTGAAATCAGTGATGATGGACTCCATGTACTTTATGTGCCAGCAGCTTATGTCACTAGTATTCAGGCATTGACAAAAAAAGCAAAACTTTTAGCAATGTCAGATTATATGTTAGGTGAAGTTAAAGATGAATACAGGTTTGATAAAAACTATTTTACAAGTTAAAAACTTATGAAAAAAATAAAAGTTATTACGGTTGTTGGGACACGACCGGAAATTATACGCTTATCGAGAGTACTCAATGCCTTAGACGATTCCAAAGCGATTGAGCACATATTAGTCCACACTGGTCAAAACTATGACTACGAGCTCAATGAAGTCTTTTTTGAAGATTTAGGAATTCGAAAACCAGACCACTTTTTAAATGCTGCAGGTACAAATGCGACTACAACAGCAGGTCAAATTTTGATCAATATAGACCCAATTTTAGAAAATGAGAAGCCTGATGCCTTTTTAGTATTAGGTGATACAAATTCTTGTTTGTGTGCCATCGCCGCTAAAAAACGTAAAATTCCAATTTTCCACATGGAAGCAGGGAACAGATGTTTTGACCAGCGCGTACCAGAGGAAACCAATAGAAAAATAGTAGATCACACTGCAGATATCAACTTAACATATTCCGATATTGCTAGAGAATACTTATTACGAGAAGGTTTATCGGCAGATCGTGTAATTAAAACGGGTTCGCCAATGTTTGAGGTTTTGAATCATTATTTACCTCAAATCAAAAAATCACAGGTAGTACAAAAATTAAAGCTCGAAAAAGGAAAGTACTTTGTGGTATCAGCGCATCGTGAAGAAAACATCAATTCCGATAAAAACTTTAACGGATTAATCGAGAGTCTAAATGCGATTGCAGAGAAATATCAGTACCCAATTATTGTATCAACGCATCCTCGAACACGAAATATGATTGAACAAAAAAAGGTGAAGGTACATTCATTGGTACAGTTTCTAAAACCTTTAGGTTTTCATGATTATAATGCCCTGCAAGTAAATGCCTTCGCGGTTTTATCAGATAGCGGTACCATTTCTGAAGAATCTTCTATTCTTAACTTTAGAGCCTTAAATATTCGTGATGCCCACGAAAGACCTGAAGCAATGGAAGAAGCATCCGTTATTATGGTGGGAATGAATACTGAAAGAATTATGCAAGGTCTTGTTCAATTAGAAAGACAAGAAGTTGATGGAGAGCGAAACTTTAGAGAAGTAGCTGACTATAGTATGCCCAATGTTTCAGAAAAAGTGGTGCGGATTATTTTGAGTTATACAGACTATATCAATCGAGTGGTATGGCAACATAAAAATTAAACATAAACTATGAACGTTTTATTTCTAACAATGTCATCTAGTATTAACCTTAACAGTAGAGGTATTTATAATGATTTAATAAATGAATTAGTTAAAAGAGGGAATACTATATATGTTGTTGCGCCTACTCAAAGAAGGGAAAAAAAAAGCACCTATCTTTCAAACCATAATAAAATCAATATATTAAAAGTAAAAACTTTAAATCTTACTAAGTCTGCTAAAATTGAAAAAGGCATTGGGCAAGTCTTAATGGAAACACAATACTTGAAAGCAATTAAAAAGTATTTTTCAAACATTAAGTTTGATTTAGTTTTGTACTCCACGCCCCCAATAACCTTTACTAAGGTTATAACTTTTATTAAACAGAGAGACAATGCATATTCGTATTTATTATTAAAAGATATTTTTCCACAAAATGCGGTAGATATGAGGTTTGTGAAAAAAGGAAGCCTCTTGCATCGCTATTTTGAAAAGAAAGAGAAGCGGCTTTATGAAGTATCAGATACTATTGGATGTATGTCTGAAGCTAATAAAGAGTTTGTTCTAAAGCACAACCCTAAGATTCCCAAAGAAAAAGTGGAAGTCAACCCCAATTCCATAAAACCTGTGTTTATTCACTATACCGATGCTGAAAAAAGAGCAATACGGCATAAATACAACATACCAGTAGATAAAAAAGTGTTTGTGTATGGAGGAAATTTAGGCATCCCTCAAGGAATAGACTTTTTAATGAAAACGATTTCAGAAGTAACTGCACCAGAAGCTTATATTCTCGTGGTGGGTACGGGAACACAATACAATAAACTGGCTAATTGGTTTAAAAACAACAAACCACCACAAGCCACCTTGCTTTCAGGGCTGCCAAAAGAAGAATATGACAAGTTGCTGGCTGCTTGTGATGTGGGTATGATTTTTTTGGATAAACGCTTTACAATTCCTAATTTTCCCTCTAGACTTTTGTCTTATTTAGAAATGAAAAAACCGGTTCTTGCAGCTACAGACGTCAATACGGATATAGGTCAGGTGATTGAAAATGCACAATGTGGGTATTGGGTAGAAGCAGGGAATCTTAAATTAATGCAACAACGAATAATGCAATTGTGTCGTGAAGACCTGGATGCTATGGGTCAGCGAGGTTGGAATTTATTACATTCAGACTATTTAGTAGAACGTAGCAGTCAATTAATTGAAGAGAAGATTAATGTATAATATCCTAATTAAACCACTTTTCGATTTCCTAGCAGCCTTAACCGGCTTGCTACTACTTAGTCCAATTTTTCTTGTGGTTACAATCGCGTTGTATTTCGCCAACAACGGCAAACCCTTCTTTTTCCAAAAACGCCCCGGTAAAAATGAACGCATCTTTAGCATCATCAAGTTTAAATCGATGAACGATAAAAAAGATGAACATGGCAACTTGTTGCCTGATGTAAAGCGTTTGACGGCTGTTGGCAAATTTGTACGCAAAACATCTTTGGACGAAATACCTCAATTGATAAATGTGTTGAAAGGGGATATGAGTTTAATAGGTCCAAGACCACTACGAACCTATTACTTGCCTTTATACAATGATGTACAAAAGAAGCGACATAATGTAAAACCGGGAATTACAGGGTGGGCACAAGTAAATGGAAGGAATGCAATTAGTTGGACACATAAATTTAAATATGATGTTTGGTATGTAGAAAATTTAAGTTTTATGCTTGACTTGAAGATTTTCTTTTTGACAATAAAGAAAGTATTTGTGCGTGAAGGGATATCAAAAGAGGGAGAAGTAACAACAGTACCATTTGATGGGAATAATTAAAAAATTATATGAATAGAATTGTTTATTTTTTGTATTTTTTGAAAAGAACTCCTTTTTCTGAATTTAAGTATTATTTAAACTTTGTTTCAAAAGAAATCAATAAAAATAGAGCTTACATCTTGAGTGATATTATAAGAACAAGTTTCAAATATAATATTTCGATTTTAGATTATTTTTATTTCCAGTTTTATATGAAGAATAATCAAGAGCGAATTAAGTGGGGGGGGACAGGTTTTATGTATGAGTATCAGAAATTGATGAACCCAAAAAAAGAAAGATATATATTAGAGGATAAGATTCAGTTTCTCAATATATATCATGATTTTATAGAAAGAAAATGGTGTAGTGTTGAAGCATTTAAGCAGAAAAAAGACATTATTTCATCAATTTTAAATAATGACTCTAACAAGATCGTTGTGAAGAGCTCTAAAGGTCAAGTTGGTGCTGAAGTGAATGTCTTAGATTCCAGAGACTATAATTGTGATTCACTGGAAGAATTTATGTTAAAAAACGATTACGATCTTTTGGAAGAGGCGGTAGTACAGCATAGTGAACTTATGAAATTATCTGATTCAGGTTTAAATACTATAAGAATAGTAACGCAGATTAACAGTAATGGCGAAGTTGAGATTTTAGCAGCGAGATTGCGTGTGTCTGTTAATTCTTTTGTTGATAATTTAGGGGCTGGTAATTTTGCTGTTGCTATTGATGAAAAAAATGGTGTTGTAATCTCAGATGGTGTTTTTAGTGATATCACTAAAGTAAATGTTACTAATCATCCTGTCACTGGAATTAAATTAAAAGGTTTTAAAGTTCCAAATTGGGACATGGTTATTGATATTGCTAAAAAAGCAGCTCTTTTTCAACCTCAAAACAAATCAATTGGCTGGGATGTTGCTGTGAAGCAGGATTCTGTTGAATTAATAGAAGGGAATCATAATTGGTGTAAGCTTTTATATCAACTTCCAATTAATAAAGGAATGAAGAAAACATTATTGAATTATTTATGATGAAGTTATATATTGTAGGCGCTGGCAATGTGGGTGGTTATATAGCCTACCATGCTGAAGAGATGGGTGAATATAAACTATGTGGTTTTTTAGATGATGATGAAACTAAACTGGGAATTGAAATATATCACTTGCCTGTTATTGGAAATGTTGGTTATCTATTGAATACAACAAAAGAAGTAGCAGTGGTTATTGCAATAGCAAACTCTGTAGTTAAAAAGTTTATCGTAAATAAATTATCTCAAAACAAATTAATAAGGTTTCCAGCATTTATTCATCCGTCTGTATGGATAGGGAAAAATGTAAAAGTAGGAGATGGAGCAATAATCTATCCAGGTGTAACAATAAATTATGAGGCATTTATAGGTAACTTCGTTACTATTAATATGAATTCTACTATTGGACATAATTGCAACCTCATGGATTATTCAACTCTTTCCCCTGGTGTTGATTGTGGTGGATTTACTCAATTGGGTGAACAAAGTTTTCTGGGAATAGGATCATCTACATTACAATCTGTAAAGATTGGTCAAAACACAATTGTTGGTGGTGGTGCTATGGTGATTGATGATATTCCTGATAATGTTATTGCAGCGGGCGTTCCTGCTAAAGTGATAAAGTATCACTAATTGTTCACAGTGTTTCACAGAGAACAGAAAGCCACCAGCCCACATCTACCACTATACTATTATTCCATTATACGATTACACCATTAATCGAATAATCGAACAAATGAATTCCTCCCCTCTACTGACGTAAGTCTCGATGCTTCGGGAGCATTCGCGCCACACCCGGGCCGAACGTTAAGAAAATGTCCTGAGGACATTTTTAGTGAAGGAGCCAGCTTGCCGCGCAGGAATAAGGCCGGGGAAATGGCGCATACTGAATAGTCGCAAAACCGGCCTATCGAGAAGAATCTTGAAAGACAAGGAAGCAGCGTATGGCTGAAAAAAATTGATCTACATAGTGTAAACCGACTAATTTCCAGAAATAATTGTGGTATTTGCGGAAGTGCATCACGTAGTGATAAGCATGGAGCAAAAATACCAGCAATGGTTTTGCAGAGCCCAGCGGCGCAAAAATTTCCTTAAATTAGTCTTGACTTTCGTAGTCCCGACCCTTCGGGGTTTGGTTCGTTTTGTGTCAAGACAAAATGAACAAGAATAAGCTTAAATGAATGGAAACAAAGTTAAATAACATTTGTTTAGGTTCGAGCTTGCCAGCACTGAGCGAAGTCGAAGTGTCGAGAACAACAGACCAACGACCAAAAAGGTTCCTGAGTGTTCCGCCGAAGGCGAATGTATCGAAGTGAAACACCTAATTGCATATTAAAATATACAAAAATAACCTATATTTGTACATTATGATAAACGTTATGGAGGAATTATTTAGAAGATATCGCACAAAAATACAGCATGTTAAAACCGATTTTGTCAGAAGTTTGATTCATGACATCAACTGGAACRGTMGATTAATTGGAATTAAAGGAGCAAGAGGTGTAGGTAAAACAACATTGCTCTTACAGTATATAAAATTAAATTTTCATGAAAGTTTAGAAGATGCACTTTATGTAAGTTTAGATTCATTTGGCTTTAAAGGTAAAACCTTGGTTGGTCTAGCCGATGAATTTGTTAGAAATGGAGGTAAGTACTTATTTTTAGATTTTAAAACTCCTAATATGGTGTATAAATTATCAGCCTAAAATAAATTTTAACCTGTAGCCATATTTCAGGACTAGACATATAAGTATTGGAAAAAATTGTATAATAGGCGCAGGAGCTGTTATTATTAAAGACATCCCTGACAATTCTACTGTAGTAGGAAACCCTGGTCAGATTATTAAAAACAATTCATCAAAAATCTAATTTCATCCGTTTTTTGCCTTCACCAAGCTATACCAACCTAACATCCTTTTTAATATTATGAAAAAAAACATACAAACAACATCCACTCATAAAAAACTCAATCTCTTTCAAGATGCAGAAGCAGCTTCTTTATTTGTGGCACATCAAATTGCTGAGCTTATTCGCGAGAAAGAAAAGCAAGCCAAGCCTGCCGTTTTAGGCTTAGCCACCGGAAACACGCCAAAAGGCGTTTACCAAGAGTTAATACGCTTACACCGCAATGAAGGCCTCAGCTTTAAAAATGTTATCAGCTTTAATCTTGATGAGTATTACCCCATCTTGCCTGATGATCAGCAGAGCTATACTTATTTTATGCGACAGTATTTATTTAAGCATGTCGATATTAAGCCAGAGCAAACCCATATACCCCACACCGATTTCTCAGAAGAAGGCATTGCGCAATACTGCCAAGATTATGAAGATAAAATACAAAGTCTTGGTGGCATGGACTTTCAACTTTTGGGCATCGGCAGAAATGGCCATATCGGTTTTAATGAGCCAGGCTCAGATTTTGAATCAAAAACACGCTTAGTCAACTTAGACAGCCTCACAAGAGAAGACGCTAAAGCAGCCTTTGGAAGTCTAGACAAAGTGCCAGAAAAAGCCATTAGTGTTGGCGTGCAAACCATCTCAAAAGCCAAGAAGATCCTCCTCCTAGCCCTTGGCGAAAGGAAATCAGAGATTATGCAGCAAGCCATAAATGGTGAAATCACAACTGAAGTTCCCGCCTCATTCCTGCAAAGCCTCTCCCAAGCCGAGTTTGTGCTTGATGCTTCTGCTGCGAGGGGTTTGTCATCCTAATCCCGAATAACTCGGGACTAACAAAGCATGAGATTCTGATCCCGACCCCCGAGTTATTCGGGGCGGGGCAGAATGACAGAATAACCTTTGAATTGTCATGCTGAACAAGTGCAGCCCCAGGCGAAGTGCGATTCAGCATCTCTTTACAAGGTGAAGTTCTTTTCATTTTCTTTGCTCACCCAAAGAAAACGAAACAAAAGAAAAGGTGTCTTTTTTATAGGTGTTTTGTCTCTCGTCAAACCAGAAAAGTTTAGCTAAAATACCTCCAAGGCTTCGGTATTTTTTAACGCTCAACTTTTCTTACACTTAAAAAAAGAAAGCTAAAACAAGATAATTCAGTTCTAAATCATGATTTCGAGGAAAACGGCCTATTTTTATTTTTTGTAGAAAAACAAGAAAAAACTGCCGCGTTGGATGAAGGAGGATGGCCTAGTGCAACGGTTGCCATCCGCATGATAAAGTTTTTTCGTCGTTTTCAAGAAAAGTAAAATAAGCCTAGTCCCGAGCCTTCGGGGTTTGTTACTTTTTTTGGCAATGTAAAAAAGTAAAAGAACATCAATAGAAGTTCCTTTCATTTTGCCTTGACGCAAAACCCCTGTTGTCTTTTTCGCTACATGCTTATGACTTCGTCAAGCACTTCCGCGAAAGCCACAGGTATTTCTTTAAATTAGTCACTTGAGTTATATTGAGATTTTAGAGTTAAATAAAACCGATTATACGAATTTACGAATCACCATTCACGAATCACAGACAACCGATAACCGATAACCTATTAAATGTATTCCCTTCATTTTTTCTTGATAAAAAACGAAGCATCCCGAATAAGTCGGGACTACCGAAAAAAGAGGAGGAAATTTTTATTCCGCTGAGCTTCATAAAACCGCTGCTCAAACTGTGCTTCATGCTCTTTTTTGCGAAAATGCAAAACGCACTTTCGCTTGTTTGACAGACTATTTCTGATATTATTCATACGTCTTTCTTAGTTTCTTTCCGTCTAGTTGAAGTATTATCATCTTCTTAGTAGGATCAAAATAATTCGGCCTATCGAAAATAATGTGTAAAATTGGCAGTGAAATAAGCGTTAAATTTTAGACTGTTTAAGCCTGATGGAATCAGGTGAGTTTCCTAAAATTTAGCTTATGAACATACAATTTAGCATTAAGTTCGTAAGCCTAGACTCTCGTAGTCCCGAGCCTTCGGGGTTTGTTACTTTTTTAGGCAATGTAAAAAAGTAAAGAACAATCATGAATTGAAGTTCTTTTCATTTTGCCTTGACGCAAAACCCCTGCTGTCTTTTTCGCTTCATGCTTATGACTTCGTCAAGCACTTCCGCGAAAGCCACAGGTATTTCTTTAAATGAGTCATTTGTCTTTCTTAGTTTCTTTCCGTTGAGTTGAGCTATGACAAACTTCTTAGCAGGGATAAGAGTAATTCAAAATTTTTAATTCAAAATTCATAATTGAAGACAACGGCCTATTTTTTATGTTTTTTAGGAAACTAGAAAGCGTTGAAGAAAGGCAGAGGGAGCAATGCGCGAGTGAAACGGTTCGCGTTGCGGGGGCAGAGATGCTTTCGTTGCTTTTCTAAAACAGAAAAATAAGCCTAGTCCCGAGCCTTCGGGGTTTGTTTCTTTTTTGGGCAATGCAAAAAAGAAAAGAAACAAAGTTAAATAGCATTTGTTTCAACTTCAAGCGAAGCCGAAATGTCCAGAACAGAGAGTCATAAATCAATTTGTTTAAGTTCGAGCTAGCCAGCACTGAGCGAAGTCGAAGTGTCGAGAACAACTGAATACTCGAATAAACGAATAATCGCAAATAATTTCGGATTAACATTAAATTTTATTAATTCAGCTTACAGTTTTTTATTCAAATCTTGTCTTCCTACAATTGCCATTATTTCTACAATATCTTCATTTACTTTAAAATAAATGCTATCAATTCCACAAACACAGCGTCTATAGTCGTTTTTTATATAGTCAACAGATTCAAATGAAAAAGGTCTTTGGGCAATAATATCGAAATATTCAAAAAACGATTCAAAATACTTATCCGCTTGAGTCATTCCGAATTTTTCAACTCCATATTGATGAATTCGTATTAAATCGTTTTTAGCTTCGTTACTTAATCTGTATTTAGCCATTCAAAAAAGTCTTTGATTGAGCTAAAATTTCGTTTTTATTATCTTCGGTAAATCCGCTTTTTTCAGCTTTATCAAGTTTAGCTCGAACCCAATCAATTTGGATTTGTTGTTTTCTAGCTTGTCTTATCAAATCGTTTACCAATTCGCTTTTACTTGAATATTCTTTTTTATCCACCTGTGCTTTTAGCCATTCGTCGTTCAGTTCGGTAAAAGATATACTTTGTCTAGACATAATTTTATTGTTTGGTGCAAATATACATCAAAAACGAATCGCTTCAAAATTGTTGCCCAACACCGAATAACCGAACACCCGAACTTGACGTATAATTGTCTGCGCCACACCCGGGCCGAACGTTAAGAAAATGTCCTGAGGACATTTTTAGTGAAGGAGCCAGCTTGCCGCGCAGGAATAAGGGCTGGGGAAATGGCGCCTACCGAACACTAAATATCGAATACACGAACAATCCAAAACCGGCCTATCGAGAAGAATCTTGAAAAACAAGGAAGCAGCGAAGGGCTGAAAAAAATTGATCTACATAGTGTAAACCGACTAATTTCCAGAAATAATTGTGGTATTTGCGGAAGTGCATCACGTAGTGATAAGCATGGAGCAAAAATACCAGCAATGGTTTTGCAGAGCCCAGCGGCGCAAAAATTTCCTTAAATTAGTCTTGACTTTCGTAGTCCCGACCCTTCGGGGTTTGGTTCGTTTTGTGTCAAGACAAAATGAACAAGAATAAGCTTAAATGAATGGAAACAAAGTTAAATAACATTTGTTTAGGTTCGAGCTTGCCAGCACTGAGCGAAGTCGAAGTGTCGAGAACAACAGACCAACGACCAAAAAGGTTCCTGAGTGTTCCGCCGAAGGCGAATGTGTCGAAG
>NZ_NEXQ01000022.1:0-163923 GCF_002810405.1 Psychroflexus sp. S27
ACTGAATTGACAAAGCATAAAGACTATCAAATAATCTTGATATCATCGTAAAGCTATCTCTCTTAAAAAGGAGGTATTCCAGCCGCACCTTCCGGTACGGCTACCTTGTTACGACTTAGCCCCAGTTACCAGTTTTACCCTAGGCGGCTCCTCACGGCGACCGACTTCAGGTACCCCCAGCTTCCATGGCTTGACGGGCGGTGTGTACAAGGCCCGGGAACGTATTCACCGCATCATGGCTGATATGCGATTACTAGCGATTCCAGCTTCACGGAGTCGAGTTGCAGACTCCGATCCGAACTGTGATAGGGTTTGTAGATTCGCTCCTGGTCACCCAGTGGCTGCTCTCTGTCCCTACCATTGTAGCACGTGTGTAGCCCAGGACGTAAGGGCCGTGATGATTTGACGTCATCCCCACCTTCCTCACAGTTTACACTGGCAGTATGGCTAGAGTTCCCGACATGACTCGCTGGCAACTAACCAAAGGGGTTGCGCTCGTTATAGGACTTAACCTGACACCTCACGGCACGAGCTGACGACAACCATGCAGCACCTTGCAATTTGTCCGAAGAAAAAGTTGTTTCCAACCCTGTCAAACTGCATTTAAGCCCTGGTAAGGTTCCTCGCGTATCATCGAATTAAACCACATGCTCCACCGCTTGTGCGGGCCCCCGTCAATTCCTTTGAGTTTCATTCTTGCGAACGTACTCCCCAGGTGGGTTACTTATCACTTTCGCTTAACCACTCAATCCTCAATTAGACCGAACAGCTAGTAACCATCGTTTACTGCGTAGACTACCAGGGTATCTAATCCTGTTCGCTACCTACGCTTTCGTCCATCAGCGTCAGTGTATTGTTAGTGATCTGCCTTCGCAATCGGTATTCTGTGTAATATCTATGCATTTCACCGCTACACTACACATTCTAACCACTTCACAATAACTCAAGAACAACAGTATCAACGGCAATTTCGTGGTTGAGCCACAAACTTTCACCGCTGACTTACTATCCCGCCTACGGACCCTTTAAACCCAATAATTCCGGATAACGCTCGGATCCTCCGTATTACCGCGGCTGCTGGCACGGAGTTAGCCGATCCTTATTCATATAGTACCGTCAACAAATCACACGTGATTCTTTTTCTTCCTATATAAAAGCAGTTTACAACCCATAGGGCAGTCTTCCTGCACGCGGCATGGCTGGATCAGAGTTGCCTCCATTGTCCAATATTCCTCACTGCTGCCTCCCGTAGGAGTCTGGTCCGTGTCTCAGTACCAGTGTGGGGGATCTCCCTCTCAGGACCCCTACCTATCGTCGCCTAGGTATGCCGTTACCATACCTACTAGCTAATAGGACGCATACTCATCTTACAGCCATAAATGTTTATTTATCAATCGATGCCAATCGATAAAACCATGAGGTATTAATCCAAATTTCTTCGGGCTATCCCTCGCTGTAAGGCAAATTGTATACGCGTTACTCACCCATCCGCCGGTCGTCATCTGATGCAAGCACCAATGTTACCCCTCGACTTGCATGTGTTAAGCCTGCCGCTAGCGTTCATCCTGAGCCAGGATCAAACTCTTCATTGTTGTCTTTTAAATATCTTAAATAGACTCTACAACTATTTATTCGAATCTCTCCAAATAAAAACTCAAAATTAACTTCTAGTCTTAATGCTTCATTATACATTTAAATACTATCTCTAGCACTTAAAATTGTCAATTCAATATGTCAATGAACTTCTAAAAAAATTCTTGCTAAACTCTCAGCATCTCTACCGATAAGTTCCGTTATTTTGCGGGTGCAAATGTAAAACTAATTTTTACTCTGACAAAATGTTTTTGAGAAATAATTTTTTATTTTTTTAAAGCCTTTTGAAACTTAAACAAATATAAGATCTTAATTCCTAAAACCCTTCTCAAACACCCTACTCTCAATGATCGTGCAATGCGTTATTGCGGGTGCAAAACTACAACCTTTTTTCATCTAAACAATGAAATATTTTAAAGAAATTTAAAATAAATTTTAAACAATAGAAAATCAAAGGGTTAGAATATGAAATAAAATACTTTCATAGTAGGAGCAATTAAAAGTCATCACATAAGTGATTTTTTATACCATTATAAAGACATGAAATTGTTATTAATAAAATGAGCTTATATCAAACATCATCTCAAATCTTGTTAAAACACTTTTAATTAGTCTCTATCATTTAATACACAATCATATATTTATGTGAAAAATAAATATCATGGAAAAGAAAGTCAGAATTAAGCAAATCATTCAGTTAACTCACGATGTTAAACAAATATTCGTCGAAAAGCCTGATGGATACAAATTCACTCCTGGCCATGCAACCGAAGTGTCTATTGATAAAGATGATTGGAGAGACAGAAAAAGGCCCTTTACATTCACAAGCTTAACAAACGAGGATGAATTGGAGTTTGTTATAAAGATATACAAAGATCATGATGGCGTAACAGAGCAAATCAATCATCTCAAACCTGGTGATAACTTAATAATTAGAGATACTTGGGGAGCAATTTCATACAATGGTAAAGGTTACATCATTGCAGGTGGAGCTGGGACAACCCCTTATATTGCAATGCTTCGTGATTTAAAAAAGAAAAACAAACTGAATGGCATGCACCTTATATATACTAATAAAACAGATTATGATATTATTCTTAAAATGAATTAGATGATTTGTTAGGTCATAATGTCACTTATGTGATCACAGATCAAGATAACACCAAACACACTAAAAGTTTCATTGATAAAAACTTCTTAAAAAAGAACATCAAGGATTTTGATCAAAACTTTTACGTTTGTGGGCCTCCGAAAATGACAAAAGAAATTGGTCAAATTTTAAATAATCTCGGAGCTTCAACAGATGCTGTTACTCTTGACGATCAATAATTAAAGGTTAACTGTGCTTTTACAACTCTTTTTTCAATATCTGAATTGCCCATGCGAGCAAAATAAAACCAACTCCTGTTAATGGTGGCGCAGCTATTTTCATCTGAAAACCAAGAGCAATCATTACAACAGCTACAAGAACAAGAAGAATAGAAATCAGATTTAATTTTTGGAAATGTGTCATTATTTTTCTTGTAAGATATAAAAAGATCAGAACTAGACATTCTCTTTACCCTCTAATTTAAAGGGATTTTAACGACTGAAAATTAGCTTGAATAGATAGTTTTTATAATTTAGTTTAAACACATACAATGAAAAAAAAGTTAGTTGTTCTTAAAAAGACATATCAAAACTGGATTAAAAACGATCCCTTTCAACACAGTGCCGTCATAGCTTATTATACTTTATTCTCACTCCCTTCATTATTAATGATTGTCATTGCTATAGCTGGATATTTCTTTAAAGAATCTAACGTTGAAGAAAAGCTAATCTCGGAAATTAGTAAAATTACTGGAGCAGATACTGCTGAATCAATTCGGTTAATGATTGATAGTGCAGGTCTTGATCAAGGCAGTACTTTCTCTATTATTATAAGTGTCGCCATACTTTTATTTGGTGCGACAGGTGCTTTTTTTCAATTAAAAATAGCAATGAACAATATATGGAGTGTGCGAACCAAAAACAATAATATAAAAGGTATGATTTTAGACAGAATTATTTCTTTAGGAATGATTTTCTTTATCGGTTTTCTATTATTAATCTCCTTAGTTGTCACAACATTGATCAGTTTCCTCGGTGAGTATATCAATAACTTTGCTCCTGAATTGACAAATTATAGTCTGCAAATTATCAATTTCATCTTGAGTTATATTTTTATTGGATTCTTGTTTGCAAGTATTATTAGGTTATTACCAGATATTAAAATCAAATGGAAAACAACTTTTATAGGAGCATCAATGACGACAATTTTATTCTTAATAGGTAAATATCTGTTAAGTTTTTACTTCAATCAAAGTGATCCTGGTTCCGTTTACGGTGGTGCTTCTTCTGTAATTTCTATTTTATTATGGGTTTATTACTCCTGTCTTATATTGTTTTTCGGTGCAGAATTCACTGTTCAATATGCATTATATCGAAATGAAGATATTGAGCCAAGCCGATTTGGTGAACCAGCATACGAGCAAGAAATGAAAGAATTACAGGAGAAGAAGAAAGAAATTGAACAAAACAAGAAAGATCTAGATAGACTCTCTTCTGATTGAATTTATAATTGAAAATAATCTATCATAAAAATTGATATAAAATACTCTCTGTTAAATTCTAAAATTATTTCTATAGCCAAGACAATAGATGGCTATCAAAAATGACATAACCTGTTGTCATTCTTCATTTTAAAATTGAGATGTAATTTTGAAGGTTTAGAATATTTTATGCATTATACAAATCTCCATTGACTTCCTATGATTTAAGTCATAAATAAGCACATTTATGCTTGATATTTTTGCTTACGATTTACTGAACAAGTTCAAAAGGTTTATTTTCTCAGTATATCATCAGTAATAAACTAAAGCTTCAATTGTCATATTTATGAAAGGTTATAAATTTCGTTTACTTTTTATCTTCTTCGGCCTCTCCTCTTTTATCTTAGAGGCTCAAAATACTAAAGCTACTGAAAATTGGGAAACAAGTCCTGGTATCATTGGGACAATAGTGCTTGTATGTATCGTTATTTTTATAGCAGTAATTATCTTCTTAGCAAAAATAAATGCGTTTATCGATAAGATGAAGCGTAAAAATATTGAGAAAAAAAGAATTGAATTTAGCGATGAACTCACCGACTTAGATGGTGATGAAATTGATTCTATTTTAGAAAATAGAAAAAGAGCCCTCAAATATAAGCTTAAAGGAGACGAGCTTGGTGGTAAAAATAAAGTCGTTGACAAAAAAGGTTTGGTCAAACGTGTCAGAAAAGATCCAAGTAATTCTTTCTTTGATCAAAAGAAAAAAACACCACTGAGCATTGAAACCCCAAAAGAATTAAAAGAAATAGTAACCTATTATTTAGTTGCTGCAACTTTTTGGCTTTTGTTTGGAACTTTTATAGGTGAATATTTAGGTTTAAAATTTGTGTGGCCAGAGCTTGATAGCATCTCATGGTTATCTTTTGGAAGGTTACGTCCAGTTCATACCAATACAGTTTTCTGGGGTTGGTCATCGCTTGCCATGATTGGACTAGGATATTTCGTCATTGCTCGAACTTCAAATAATCTAATTCATAGTTACAAAAAAGCAAAAATAGCTTGGGTGCTTATTAACCTGACTGTTATTTTAGGAAATATTGCATTGATGGCAGGTATTAATAATGGCGGCGGCGAGTATCGTGAGTACATTTGGCCAATCATGTTACTCTTTGCAATTGGGCTTATCATTACTTTTTATAATTTTTATAAAACTGTTGCTACACGAAAAATTTCTGAAATCTATATTTCAAATTGGTTTATTCTGGCTGCTTTAATATGGACAATTGTACTTTCTATTATCGGTTATTTACCATTTTATCAAGACGGATTGGGCGAGACAGTCATTCAAGGTTATTATATGCATCAAGGTGTTGGGATGTGGTTTATGACATTTACACTTGGTTTGGTTTACTATTACTTACCCGCAACCCTTAATAAACCCATCTACTCCTACTCTTTAGGTGTTTTAGCTTTCTGGACGCAAATGCTATTTTATACCATGATCGGGACACACCACTTTGTCTTCAGTCCTCTACCTTGGTGGTTACAGACGATTGCAATTGTATTTAGTGTTGGGATGTTTATTCCTGTTATTGCTGGTTCAACAAACTTCTTGATGACAATGCGAGGCAGTTGGAATCATATTTCTAAAAGTTATGTTTTACCCTTTTTCTTAGTCGGTGTTATTTTTTATTTCGTTGGTTCAAGTCAAGGGAGTTTTCAAGCCTTTAGGTTTACAAATTATGTTTGGCATTTTACTGACTTCAATGTCGCTCACTCTCATATGACGATGTACGGAATTATTGCTTTTTTACTTTGGGCTTGTATTTATACAATTTTACCAAAACTCAATGGCAAAGAACCACCTCAGCTTTTAGTTGGTGCACATTTTTGGTTAGCGTTTATCGGACTTTTTGCATACATGATTTCAATGATGGTTGGAGGTACTTTAAAAGGAATGAGCTGGATGGATGGTGAACCTTTTATTGAATCTGTCATAATGATGCAACCTTATTGGGTTTGGAGAGCCGTAGGCGGGTCTTTAATGTTCTTGTCTCATGTTGTTTTTGCTTACAACCTATATTATATGATTAAAAAAGAGCCTCAAAAGAAAAGTAAAAAAGTTGAAAAAATTAAAGGTGAATCTGTAAACGTTTAAAAGAAAGAATATGTTGGATTTTAATACAAATCATAAAGCTTTAGTTCTTACAGCATTTATTGTTTTTGTTGTACTGAGTTTTGGCGTCGCCATTTTTCCTGCTAACGAAATGCAGAAGTATCAACCTCTTCCTGAACAAGAAGATTTAACCGAACAAGAGTTTAAAGGACTTAAAATTTACAATGCTGAAGGTTGTGTTGCTTGCCACACACAACAAGTCAGGAATATAGAAATGGATCAGGTCTGGGGAAAGAGACCTTCAGTGCCTGAAGATTATCATTTTAGCAAAAAAAGATTAGATATATGGCGACAATCAGCTTCGGTGTTAGGAAGTGAAAGAACCGGTCCTGATTTAACCGATATTGGCAGAAGGCAACCAAGCGAATCTTGGCATTTATTACATTTATACAATCCGAGAGCTGTTGTGAAAGAATCTATTATGCCTAATTTTCCTTGGCTCTTTAAAGAAGTTGATAGCAATAGAGTTAAAGATTCTGATGTTGTGGTAGCTGTACCAAATGAGCTACTGGATGACAAAAGCAAAAAAGTAGTTGCGACTGATGAAGCGATTCAACTTGTCGCTTATTTACAATCGCTTCAACAAGCTCAAATGCCTGAAAACAGCGAACCTGAATTTATTCCTTTTTCTAAAAAAAATAAGAAAAGTAATGATCAAACCACTGAAGCTTCATCGGGATTAGATGGTGAAAAGTTATTTACGAGTACTTGTGCAACTTGTCATCAATCAACAGGCCAAGGTGTTCCTGGCGCATTTCCTCCTTTAGCAGGAAGTGAAATTGTAAATAATAAAGATGCTAAGAAAATGATTCGTATCATTTTAGAAGGTTACGATGAAATGGAAGGCTATGGTGCTATGCCAGGTTTTGCCGAACAATTATCTGATGCCGAAATTGCCGCAATTATGACCTACGAAAGATCACATTGGGGAAATGATGCACCAAAAGTTACGGAAGAAGATGTTAGAAAGGTAAGAGAAGAATTGGAAAACACTAAAGCACAATAAATCATGTATAAAAAAAGCATATTTCTTTTTCTGAGTTTCATGATAAGCAAACCAATATTTGCTCAATTGTTTTGCGAAATAGAACCTGCAGCAAATGGAAATCCTGCCAAAACAAACGCATTTGTAGATGCTATCATTATTTGGATAGCTGTTGCTATTGTTTTGGTAACTCTATATTTAAGTATCAAATTTTTAGTCAAACCTGATGAAAACGACCCTAAACACATAAAAAACATTACGAAAGATGAAGGATTCTAATCACATAGAAGACAATCGCATCATAAAAGTATTTCTCGATGATGAGCCAAATCCATTTGCTGAGTTTGCGCCTCCTGTCAAATTTGTGCTCGACACAACTAAAATTCCTGACGGTAAGCATCAACTTAAAATTGTTGCAAAATCATCAAATCAAATTGAAGGTGTAAAAATCATTCCTTTTGAAGTCAAAAATGGACCCGAAATTTCTGTTATTGGCCTTAAAGAAAATGAAGTTATCGATACACAAACTTCAATCATCATTAACGCTTACGGCAGCGAAACCAATGATAAGTTTATCATTAAAGGTTCAGAAAACCCAAAGGCAATACCATCATGGATATGGGCGCTTCTTATATTTATTATTGCCTTTGGTCTTTTCTACTTCATTATGTATTGGGATCAAGATTTATATGAATCATTTTTTTAAGTGTAGTTTGTCTTTCAAACTTTGTTCGAATTGGTTTACAAACTGATTTAAACAAAGTTGTTAGCTTAATTAAATTCTTTCTAAATAGATCAAGAAATGTTTATTCAACTAATTTATTTTTCGTAATTTTAAATCATTCTAAATAAGAAATATATCATTTATGAAAACAGCAGATTTACTTAGTAACATTGAATACAACGAAAAAAGACCAGCGATACAGGTGATGCTTGACACTGATGCTGGAAAAGAAATCAGAATTGCTTTTAAAGAAGGACAAGTGATGAAAGAACATAAAACACCTTTTCCTATAGTTGTTCAAATTGTTGAAGGCAGCATTGATTTTGGTGTTGAGGGTCAAATGCATCAACTCAAAAAAGGTGGATTAATTGCTTTAGAAGGTAATGTTCCACATGATCTGAAAGCTACATCAGATAGCATAGTAAGGCTGAGTTTAAATAAAGCTGATAAGGCTGAACGCGTTGAAAATGTTGCAAGACATTAAATAAATATTTCAAAAATTAAATTATTATGAAACATATAGCACATGCCGTTTGGAACGGTTCAGTTAAAGAAGGTGAGGGAAAACTCACAACAAAAAGTGAAGTTCTAAACAAAGCTTCATATTGTCATAACTCACGTTTTGGTGATGGTAAAAGTACAAATCCTGATGAGTTGATGGCTGCATCACACGCTGGTTGTTTTGCAATGGCGTTAAGCTTAATGCTTGGTGAAGCTGGTTATACACCTGATGAGCTCAAAGTAACAGCGACTGTAAAAATGGATACTGATAAATTAGAGCTCACTTCATCTCACTTAGAGTTAAAAGCTAAAATTCCATCCATTGATCAGGATAAATTTATGGAATGTGCCAATAACGCAAAAGAAAATTGCCCAGTGAGCAAAGCGCTTAACCTTGAAATTACTTTAGATGCCGAGCTTTTATAGTTTATAAAAGTGCAATATACTTAACTACTTAAAAAGTCAATAAAGCTCTTTGTCGATTATCCAAGGAGCTTTATTAGTTTAAAGAAAGTATTTCCTATAAAGGATAATTTGAAACAAAGTTGATGAATATAGAAAATAAAATAGCAGTGATTACCGGCGCTAGCAAAGGCTTAGGCAAAGCATGCACAGAAGCTTTAATAAGCAAGAACGCAATTGTTTATGGCATAGCTCGAAGTGAGTCGACATTGATAAAGATGCGAAAAAAATTAGGTGATAATTTTATTCCTGTTGTATTAGATTTGACAGATGAGGCTACTTTATCTGAGTGGATTTCTGATTGTTTTTCGAAAGAAAAAAGTCCTGATATTTTGATTAACAATGCTGGCTATGGTGTTTTTCAGAAAATTGAAAACGTCACAGCACAAGATTGGTCAACAACAATGAATGTCAATCTCAATGCAACATTTCTTCTGACTTCTAAATTAGTGAAGCTCATGAAAAATAATCAATCAGCAAAACACATCATCAACATTGGTTCTATCTTAGGACAAGTTGGTCGACCTGAAGGTACAGCTTATTGCACAACTAAATTTGGTATTCAGGGTTTTAGTGAAGCTTTATCTAAAGAGCTAAGATACGATCAAATTAAAGTCACTTGTGTCAATCCAGGCTCTATTGCAACAGATTTTTTTCAAACTTCTGGCATTTCATCTCACAACAATATGCTTCAACCAAACGAACTGGCAAACACAATTATTCATCTTCTAGAAACACCAAACAATATGCTCATTAGCGACCTTACGGTAAGACCTCTTAACCCAAAAAAAAATGATTAAGAAATAATTTTAAAAAAGTAGACAAATGGATTTAATCAATAACATACTTGACTATTTTAAAAAACCTCAAATAGAAACTAAGGAGGAATCACCAAAAGGAACCTGCCCTGTTTGTTGGGGACATCAACAATATGACAGTAAAATCCGAACTGTTTTTAAGGATAAACAGATTGATGTCAACAATCACAGAGATAGCTATATGAAAGTTCAGAAATTTGTTGTCAAACATATTGATGGAATTAAATTAAAAGGAGGAAAAGTTGAAACTTGTCCAACATGTGGTGGCGACCACGAGAAGCATCAAGAAACCGAAAAACACTAAAACCTTAGAACCAAATGGAAGAACATCCCGCTATTGAAAGTTTCAGACATGAACATCAACATGGTCTACATTTTTGTTGGACAATACAAAAAGGCTTTCAAAAAGGAACTGATTTAAAGAGAATGCAAGCTTACGCTGAATTCTTTTATATCAATTATTTAGAAGATCATTTTCAATTTGAAGAAGAAATGGTTTTCCCTATTTTAGGAAATGAGAATGAATTAGTCAAAAAAGCAAAAAGAGAACATCGCCGCATTAAGCGTTTATTTTTTGACAGAGATAACCTTCTCAAATCATTGAGTTTACTTGAAGAGGAACTTTATTCTCTTATCAGATTTGAAGAACATGAACTTTATAAAGCTGTTCTCGATCATGCAAGTGATGAACAGCTCGAAAGCATAGAGAATTCACATCAAACACTAAAGGAAGAAGATTATCCTGATCATTTCTGGGAGTGAATTTCATATAAAAGATTACATTTATAGCTTATTTTCAATAATGTAAGCATGAAATATTTGTCGCATATTCTATCTTTAATAGGAATACTTTTATTTTATTTCCTTGGTAAAACATACAAATCTAAAGGTCTGGGTGATATCACTCCCCTCTTTATTTATGCAGGCATGATTATTTGTTTTATCAGCTTAATTATTTCTTTCCTAGCACCTGCTTCATTTAATATTTTCAAAAAAATATTTTTAGGCTTAATGATTGGTGTTTTAAGTCTAGGCATCATCGTTTCTGCAATCATATTATTTAATAAATTTTCATCAGGAAAAAGAGTTAAGGAAAGAACAGCAGCGATAGAAGAACAAAAAAACCAATATGCAGAAATTGATGTTATAAAAAATTTTCAACTTAATAAAACGATAGACTCAACAAATTCAAATCATCAGGAAACTGCAATATTTCAAATAGAAACAAATGATGAAAGCTTAATCAAAAACTGGAATATTCAAATTTTTGGTTTCTTAAAATCAGAAGCGCATGAATCAATTCTTAATTTAAAAGTGATAGAAAGTGATGTTATTCCTCTCAAAAATTCTTTAGAAATAAAAACTTATCTCACAGAAAATCCTCTACAACTTAAACGCTTAAAGTCGAGCAATAAATATGAAAAGTCTCTTGAATATATCGTCTTATTAACAAATCCAGATGAGAAATATAATGACTTAAAGTTTAATGAAGGTTTCGCTTATACTTCTTTGAGCCAAAAAGAAATTAAATTAAAAGATTCAATGCTAGCCTACATGCAAAGCAAAAATTATCATTTATATCATCACTCAAAACTCAAATTAAAAGAAAAACTATATTTAAAAGATTTGATAGAATGAGTTAATTTCGTACAAAATAAACCAATGTTTTTTTTATAAATTTAGGTTTCTGTTTCTAAAATTTGTAAATCAAATTAGCATATAAATTTCGGCCAGGTCTAGGAATATTATTCCAATCAGAATAGGTTGAATAATTTTCATCAAACAAGTTCTCGCCTCCTATTTTCAAAATCATCCTTTGTTGATTGACATAAAAAATTTGAGATATCGCTAAATTAAAAATTGAGTAAGCTGGTGTTTGGTTTTCGCCAAACTCAGGACTAAAATCACTTTGTTTAAGGGCATTTTCAACTGATGCTTCTACATAAAAAGTATCTTTCCTAAAGCGTAAGCCTGCTTCAAAAGTCAAGGGTTGAATTAGTGGTAAATGCTTATTTTCATCATCTCTCCCCAATCTGTAAACTGCTTTCCCTTTTGCTGTAAAGTTTTTCAAAAACTGATATTCAAAACTCAAATCATTACTCCACATCAGCGCATAAGGCAATTGCTCATAGACTTTCACTCCATTAATATCGATATTCATAGGAGATAAACTCGGGTCTGGTTTCCCAATAATATAATCTGATATATGATAGAAAGCAGAATTTAAAGTCACTGAAAAATCACTCTTTTTAAAAGTTGTTGATAAATTGATTTCTTTTGATTTTTCGTTTGATAAATAAGGATTTCCAATATAATCATAACCATCAAAACTATTGAATAAATAAAACCCGTAAGCTTCTGAAACCGATGGTGCTCTTTCACCATACCCAATTCCGATTCGGTGTGTCCAGTTTTTATTTTGATAAATCATTTGAGCTCCTAAATTCATCAAAAACCTTGTCTTTGTATCTTTCATTTCAGGATAAAAAATACGTAAACTCTCTAATCCAAATTCATCTTCTATTTTGTTGTGATGCACACCAATTCCTAAAGAAATCTCTGCTGATAAGTTTGGATTAAAGCGATAGTTGTCTTTTGCAAAAATACCGCTGTAAGTTGTACCAACATCTGGCCAAGTGAGCATAAACATTTCTTTTTCATCAGGATTATTTGGATACATCGTCATTTCTGCAAGGGAGTTGTTATAATGTGCATTAACAGAGAAATTCCAAGTATGTCTATCTTTTTCACCTTTCAGTTTGGAGTACATGCCTAAAGTTTTACTCCATCCAGGCATATCCATTCTTATGGGCACATCCGGGCGTTGAGAATCATCCATAATATGCGTCACATCATTGTAGTAAACTTTGGTTTTCCATTCGTTGTACAACTCTTCTTCAGGTGTGTAAATATATTCTAAAGAACCGATAAAAGCTCTCGCAAGCGAAACATCCATGGGCAAAGCTGGATAGCCAACATCTTTGGCTTCATCAAAGATAAAAGAGGCTTCTAGACTCTTATTTTCTTTAAATTGATAACCTGTGGTTACTGATAAATTGTATTTTGTAAACTGAGAATATTCTACTTCTCCTCCTCCTCCAGCATCATAATTATTAGCATCTCTATACATCAAGTCGATGTCAGTAAAAAGTTTATCAGAAGCATATTGTACAGCTGCTCCAAGAATTTTTTGTTCGTTCACGCTCTCAAAACCTGTTTGTAAATTCCCGTTCCAACCTCGATTTTCAAAACTACTTTTCCGACGTTCTAAATCTATAGCGCCGCCAATTGTTGCTCCATTTTCAGCACCAGATTGTCCTTTTTGAATTTTCGCTTTTGATAAATTTGAAATTTCAACATAAGATGTAATCGGATCCATTTTATCTGTACACGCGCCATAAATACGCATGCCATCAATTGTGACGACGCTTCTTTCAGAGGTCATGCCTTGCACCATTGGCTCCCATGCATAAGCACCTCTTTTAATAAAATCAACTGAATTGGCTTCCATAAGATAAGTTTCAATTGTCGCCAAAGATTTGTTTTCTTTGTGATATTTATTCGCATTTTTACTCACCAAAATCACTTCAGCAAGTTCTTCATATTTCATCAATGTATCTTGCTCTTTTTCTTGCGCAAACATGTTAAAAGCAAATAGGAATAATAGGCAAAAGGATAGACTCTTTTTCATAACCTTAAGTATTAAGTATTGTCTGGCAGCTCATTCACTGCCAGACAAATTGTTTTTTAAAATTCTAACTCAAAATAAATACTGCTAGCTGCATTTTCTTCTGTGACTTTCTCACCTTTTAAAACTTCACTTTCAGCATTCAATAGCTGTAAATTAATTTTCCAATAACCTGACATGGTAAGGCTTAACTTTCCATAATAAAATTCACCTGAATTTTGTTGAAATAAATCTTCGTTATTTGGAGAACCATGATTTCCCATGCTCGGCATACGCGGATCAATCTTAATTTGATAGTCATCAACGAGAGGGAAAGTCATCATATCTTCCATCTTAAAAATAGCTGTTGACATATCATTCACAGCAACTTTAGGATCTTGTGGATCAATGAGTGCCAAAATGTAGCGCACCTCATCACTTCCTGTAAAAACATTGACGCGTTTTTTGGCAGAAGCAGCAACTTCAATAATATCTGTTGCTGAAAAAGTTTCATTATCTATATTATAATCAAAAGTAAGATCCCAGTATTCTGTATCATTTTCAGCCATTTGAAACACAATATAACCTTCATAAAGTGTCTCTGTATCTGCTTTTTTAGTAATTTCTGAATGTGGTCCACTATGCGACATATTTGTCATATGCATCATTGGCATCCAAGAAACCTCAGCATTTTCAATTAAAGTTTCTCCATCTTTTATTTGAAAATAAATGTGATTATAACCTTGTTGAAGGTTTCCGTTTTTAGTATAAATCGCTATTGTATGCTGATCATTCTGAATATTTTGAACTAAAGTTAAACCTTCTGTTTCATTAATTTGTTTTGGCGCATCATCGTCTGATGAGCATGAGAATAGGAGTATTGCAGCTAATAAGCTGATATATTTTGATAATTTCATCTTTTAATAATTTAATGTGAGTTTATAATTATCTCATAGGGAAAAGTTTTTCCTTAATAAATGAGATATGAACTGAAATAAATTATGAGGCGATAGGTGGATGACTTACCTCGTCAATGGAAAGATATTGATATAAATTAAGATAAGAACTTTCAACTTTTAAATTAAAATTTTCAGTCTTGAAATCAACAGCAGATATTTCTGAATAAAACATGATAACTTCTTTCTGAAGAAAATCTAAATGTGACGGTTTTTCGTTGGGAGAACTTTTTTGAGCTAATTTTGAAAGTTCACATTTCCCATCACAATGTAATTCAGGTTGATCTTGATTCACACAAAACAATTCCACAAACTCCTTTGTGTCAACCATGTAAAAACTGAGCATAAATCCGCTTTTCAAACTATTGAAAGAAATCAATAGAACAAAGAATGAAACGTATATGGATTTAAGCTTTTGCATATTAAGACAAAGATATCCTTTTAGGGCATACCACTGGTATGACAAGTGTCATATTTTCAAATAATAAACAAAGTCTCCGTTTAAATATTTTCAATTTTAAGCTGATATTTTTCCAATAATCCTTGTAATGAATGTTTGGAGAACTTAGCGCCTTTGAGCTGGTTATCTTCGGGGTCAATCACAAAATTAATGGCAGTTCTAAAATCAGCTTTCTTAAGGTTATTTTGATTGAATCTCGCATTCATTAAATCGCTGTTTTCAAAAACTGCTGCTGATAAATTACATTCAAAAAAACCAACATCAAAGAGTTTTGAATTTTTAAAAAGCGTTTGAGAAAGATCTTGTTTTTCGAAAGAAGAATGGTTGAGTTGACAGTTTTCAAAGCGAACAGAAAAAGCAAAATCACTACATACACTAAAATCAACACCTAAAATTTTGCAATCTATAAATGAAACATTCTGAAAACTTGTATCGCCAAGCATCACAGAACTCAAGTTAGAGTTGATAATTTCGCAATCAACAAAACGTAAATGAGATAAATTAGCCGCTGAAAAATCGCAATTTGTAAAGCTGCAATCTTCATACTCAACTCTTTGCATTTTTGATTCTGTATAATCTTCATCTTTAAAATCCTGATCAACAATAAAGTCCATAATAATAGTATAAATGCGATTTAAACACGCGTGTGCAATCTAAAGCATTTCGGATAAATTGAAAGTTTTATTGCGGATTATATAAATGATTTATTGCATAAATAAAATCATGATAAAAAGTAATGTAAAGTATTGTTTAAGCTGATATTGGTTTGATGTTAATTTGGCCACCAATGGCTTTTAATTTATCGGTTTTTGTTTCGTTCCTCTAAAGTTAATGATTTCGATGATTCCCTTTTTTGCTTGAGTCCTGTAAATAATGTAATTATTTTTGTCAATCAAGCCTTTGTGAACATTATCATATTTACTAGTCTGAGGACAAATTTCAGGGTACTTACTTATTAGGTTTAATAGATTATTTAAATTCTTTTCTAAATTCAGAATTTCCTTTTTTGTCCATTCTTTCTCTAGATAATCTAGGACATTAGTTAATCCAATTTCAGCTTGTGGTGTCCAAACTATTTTTAACGCTATTTATCAAAACGTTTCATAACCAACTCACTAGCCTTGTACTCTTCATCATCAGCTTGTGATAAACCAGTTTTAATTTCTTCTTTTTCCTTCTCAGACATTTCATCCAACCAATCACCTTTTTCTTCCTCAAAAACAGTTTTAAGTTTTTTTAAAATACTTTCTTTTTCTGTTTGAAGTAAAAGATGTATCAATTCCAATTTTGTGGTTTCTATATCCATAATATTAACTGTAATACAACAAAGATAGTTTTTAATCAGCAAACACCATTTTAAATTGATTTCACCCATCAACAAGACTTTAAAGCCCTGTCATTTTTCACTTTAGAGAGAAAGCTTATCTTTATCAAAAATTATTTTTCTATGAAATTTATTTCTTCTGTTGCTATAAGCTTTCTGTTTATCTGGTCTTCATCTGGTCAAAATACTTCAGAGAATTTTGAAAAAATCATTCAAAAAATTGAGGAACACCGAGCCTACGATTACAATGATTACCCTTTAGGTTTATACACAAAATCACACTATCGAAAGGAAGCTCAATTTGCTCAAAAACAATTAAAAAAGTTAACAGAAATAAATTCTGAAAAATTATCAGAAGATGAAAATATTTCTTTGAGATTATTAAAATTCAAACTACAAGAAAGAGTTGATTTTTATGAATATGAAGCATACCTTAATCCGTTGTTGTCAGATTCAGGTTTTCATTTAAGCCTAACATATCACGTACGAGATTTAAACAATTACAATCAAGTCAAGAATTATCTCAATAAGCTTAATGCCATCCCGACTTATGTTGATCAGCATTTGGTTTTACTGAGAGAAGGTCTAAAAAAAGGGATCACACAACCTCGTGTTATTTTTGAAGGTTATGCATCAACATACAATGATCAGATTGTCGAAAATACTCAAAAAAGTTATTATTATGAACCTTTTGAAAATCTTCCAAAAACACTTTCTGAAAAACAAAGAGACTCAGTTTTGCAAGCAGCAGAAATTGCAATTCATAAAAATGTGATTCCACAATTTAAAAGAATTAAAGATTTTTTTGAAAATGAATATTTACCAAAAACCAGAAAGGGTATCGGTGTTTCTGAAATTCCTAACGGTCGTGATTATTACCAAAATCGATTGAATTATTACACAACTTTAAATTTATCTGCAGACGAAATTCATCAAGTTGGTTTAAAAGAAGTGGCACGTATTAATTCAGAAATGAAAGAAATCATTTCTGAAGTTAACTTTGAAAGCGGCTTTGACGACTTCATCCATTTTTTGAGAACTGATCCGCAATTTTATGCCACAACTGGCGAAGAACTTTTAAAGGAAGCTAGAGATATTGCTAAGCGAATCGATGCAAAATTGCCAGCTTACTTCAAGACTTTACCAAGGAAGCCTTATGGTGTTGCCAAAGTGCCTGATGCCATTGCACCAAAATACACAACAGGTCGCTACATCGGTGCTTCTGATGAAACTCAAGCTGGCTTTTATTGGGTCAATACCTATAATCTTTCTAACCGACCGCTTTATGTTTTGCCATCATTAACAGCTCACGAAGCGGTGCCTGGCCATCATTTACAAATTTCTTTAAATGCTGAATTAGGTGATGACATCCCAAAATTCAGAAGAAATATGTACCTCTCCGCTTATGGTGAGGGTTGGGGTTTATATTCAGAATTTTTAGCTGAAGAAATGGGCATTTATACAACGCCTTATGAGCTTTTTGGCAAACTCACCTACGAGCAATGGCGCGCTTGTCGCTTGGTGATTGACACTGGCATTCATACCAAAGGCTGGACACGTGAGCAAGCTGTTGATTACTTTAAGAAAAACACAGCTATATCAATGCACAACATTAATACTGAAGTTGATCGTTATATTTCATGGCCAGGTCAAGCTGTTTCTTATAAAATAGGAGAAATTAAAATCAGGGAATTACGAACAAAAGCAGAGCAAGCTTTAGGAACGCAATTTGACATCCGAGATTTTCATGACATTATTTTGGGTGTTGGTACTGTGACACTTCCCATTTTAGAAAAGCGCGTTCAAAAATATATTGACGATCATCTTATTAAATAATAATTTTCAAATTTTGTGAATTCACATTTTTATATTACAATATGAATAGTCATCGCTGAAATTTTTCAGTATTTAAAACAAAAAATAACATTATGAACAGCAATAGAAAATACGGAATTGGCGGAAGCACACCAGAACAAGAGCTTGCAAAATTGAAAGAACCGACAAATAAACCTCCACAAATTAATCAAAATGAATTTCAGAAAAGACTTGACAAAGCTGCAGCTGCTTTAAAAAGATATGATTTAGATGCACTTTATCTCAACGCTGGTGTCAATTTGTATTATTTTACAAATACAGAATGGAATCCATCTGAGCGTTTGGTGGGTGCTATTCTATTTGCTGATGGGTCTTTGAAATATGTTGTGCCTAAATTTGAAATCGGGACTTTTAATGATTTTATCGGTATCAAAGGTGACTTTATCCCTTGGTCTGAGCACGAATGTCCGATTGATAAAATTGCTGATTCGCTTAAGGCAAAAACACGTTTAGCCATAGATGATTCAACACCATTTAATTTGGTTTCACGTTTTCAAAATCATGAGAAATTTGAAATTTCTACCGCAGAAGAAATGATTAAAGATATCAGAATGGTTAAAAGTGATCTTGAAATTGCACATATTCAATATGCGATGGATCTCACCATGCAAGTGCACAAAGCCACTGCTAGAATTCTTAAACCTGGTATCACAACTGCAGAAGTTGAAAGTTTCATCAACTCAGCACATCAAAAACTAGGTATTGAAAGCGGTTCTTATTTCTGTATTGTTTTATTTGGTAAAGACTCAAGTTTCCCACACGGTGTCAAATCCCCTAAACCACTTGAGGAAAACGATATTGTTTTAGTTGATACAGGTTGTCAATACAAAGGCTATTTATCAGATATCACGAGAACATACATATATGGTGATGCAACAGATAAGGAAAAGAAAATTTGGGATAATGAAAAATCAGCTCAACTAGCAGCTTTTAAAGCATCGCAACTTGGCAAAACATGTGGCCATATTGATGATCAGGTGCGTGTGCAACTTGAAAAAGATGGCCTTGGTCCTGATTATGATTTACCAGGATTGCCACACAGAACAGGTCACGGTATCGGACTCGAAATTCACGAACATCCATTCATTTTAAGAGGAAATGAAATAGAAATTAAAACTGGAATGGCATTTAGTATTGAACCTATGATTGTTGTGCCAGACGAATTTGGCATACGTTTAGAAGATCATATTTATATGACAGAAAACGGCCCAAAATGGTTTACCGAACCATCACACAGCATCGATAATCCTTTTGATGTTTAAAACTACTCTAGAGTTTTAATTTTAGAAAATAAACAAGAAACAGTTATTTGTTAGTAAATAGCTGTTTTTTGTTTTTCTGTTACCTGTTGTCTGATATCAAATGTTAATTTTTACTAACTCTTAATCAATGACCAGAAAATTTTTACATCATATTTTAACGCAATAGAATCAAAAAACTTATTTTCGATCTTGTATTTTAATAAAGAAACAATTTTATGGCTTCAGGAATTTTTGCAATTTTAGATGACATTGCCGCTTTAATGGATGATGTGGCCGTGATGAGTAAAGTTGCCGCTAAAAAGACAGCTGGTTTATTAGGTGATGATTTAGCTGTCAATGCTGAGAAAGCTTCAGGGTTTGTCTCAGCTCGTGAAATTCCTGTTTTATGGGCAATTACCAAAGGTTCATTGCTCAATAAGCTCATCATCTTGCCTATTGCTTTTTTGTTGAGTGCTTTTCTTCCTGTTGCTATTACCATCATTTTACTTATTGGTGGGTTATATTTAGGCTATGAAGGTGCCGAGAAAATTTATTACTATTTCAAACCTCATCAGCATTCTAAAAAAGAAGAATTAAAAAAAGTTGAAACTAGAAAAGAGATTTTGGCGGTCGAAAAAGAACGTATCAAGTCAGCAATTGTCACCGACTTTATTCTTTCCGTAGAAATTGTCATTATTGCCTTAGGCGCGATTGTTACTGCTGAGTTAAGCACACAGATTATTGTTGTGAGTATCATTGCTTTGATCGCTACTGTTGGTGTTTACGGTATTGTTGCGTTGATTGTCCGTATGGATGACGCAGGATACCAACTCATCGAAAAAAGTGAAAATTCAAATCAATTTAAAGCGAAATTTGGCCGACTTCTAGTTGCTGCTTTACCCAAAGTCATCAAGGGTTTATCTTTTATAGGAACGATTGCTTTACTTTTGGTTTCTGGTGGAATATTTGTTCATAACATCGATTTCTTTCATCATATTCTGACTTTTCTTCCTTCTATTTTAAAAGAATTTCTTGTTGGTGGTATTATTGGCTTTCTTGTGTTAGGTGTTATTTCAGGTGCAAAAAAAATAATCAATTGATCTGAAGATTATCAATTTATAAATGAAGTTTTTCTTTTTCAAAAAGATAATCCAGCTATCTTTTTTAAGATTTTGAGTTTTAAAAAATTAACTCTATAATTAGCATACCTTTGTCCTATCAAAATCATTTATGAATAAAAGCAAACGCACAAAAGTTGAATTGTTTTTGAGAAGCTCACATTTCTTTAGAGCAGTCGTTTTAACATCATCTGTGCTTATTCCTGTCTTACTTTTTAACCTCATCGGGCTCATGAGTTTTGTACCGTCTTTTGTGATAGGTACTTTTCTTAATGCGCCTAGCGATATTCCTGGTAGTTTAAGAAGAAAAGTCAATGGAATTTTAATCAGTATTGGACTCACAATGCTGATTACCGTTTTAGTTTTATACGCTAAAAATAATTTTAGCATAGCCCTTGTTCTAATAGGTTTAATCAGTTTTTCTCTATCCTTTTTATCGGCTTATGGATTTAGAGGTGCACTACTCGCCTTCTCAAGTTTGTTAGCCATGGTGCTTGCTTTTGCGCTAGGTGAAATGACTTCAGTAGAAATATGGACCCATGTTTTATTTATGGGACTCGGTGGATTGTGGTATCTTTTTTCTTCAATCAGCTTTCACAAAATTATTCCGAATAAGGATGAAAATCAACTTTTGTCAGAAACATTAGAACTCACTGGTGATTATCTTGAAGTGCGTGCCAGATTACTTAAAGCGTCAAAAGACAGAGAAAGCGACATCAAAAAAACCTTTGTTTTACAATCTCAAATCAACGAAAAACACGAAACATTAAGAGAGCTCTTATTAACGAACAGGAAAAGATCAGGACGTTCACATTTTGATGAAAAAAGATTACTTATATTTATTTCATTAATCGATATTTTTGAAATTATTGTTGGGAACACTTGGGATTATGAAAAGTTTGATAACCTCTTTGGTGAAAATAATAAGCACCTAGAAAAATTCAGCGAACTCAATTTCGCAATGAATGATCAATTGAAAGAACTCTCTAAAATATTGATCACTAAATCTGAAATTCCTAATAAAGAAAATTTAGAGACGGCGTTGGTCAATGCTTATCATTCCATTTCAGCTTACATTGAAAAATATAAATTACCTCAAGCAAGAGAAGGCGCGTTAATCATGCGAAACCTATATGATTATCAGAAACAAATTTTGCGAGAAGTTGACGCCATTGGCTATGCTATGGCAGATATTACTGAATCTTCAAAAGTTTCTTTAAAGCGACATGAAGCTAATCAATTTTTGACGCTTCAAGAATATAAGCCACAAATATTATTACAGCATTTCACTATGAATTCTGTTATTTTCAGGCATGCTTTGCGCTTAACTATTGCTATTTTGTTTGCGTTTACGTTGGGGAGTTTATTAGAAATCCAAAACTCATATTGGATTATGCTGACAATTCTGGTGATTCTCCGTCCTAATTATGGTTTGACAAAGGAACGTGCCAAAGATAGAATAATAGGAACTGTTATTGGAGGAAGCATTGCTTTTGGCATCGTATTGCTCACTCAAAATACAATCATTTACGCAATTCTGATTGTAAGTTCACTCATTTTAGCTTTCTCTTTAATGCAACGTAATTACCGCTGGGCAGCGGCATTTATCACCTTAAACATTGTATTTGTTTATTCATTTATACATCCGGATTCAGTTTCGGTTATTCAATACCGTGTGATCGACACTATCATAGGTGGTGTTATTGCTTTTGCAGCAGTTTATCTACTTTTTCCTAGTTGGGAAGTTTTAAATTTAAAAAGTGTTTTATTAAAAGCTATTAAAAAAAATAGTGCTTATTTGGAAGCTACACAAGAGCTTTATCAAGACAAAGAAAATAATCAATTAAAATATAAACTTGCTCGTAAAGAAGCTTTTTTGGCATTGAGTGAACTCAGCGCTGCCTTTCAAAGATTTACGCAAGATCCAAAATCTAAACAAACTGAATTTAGATTAATCTATGAGATTGTAACGCTTAATCAAACGATTCTATCCGCAATTGCTTCATTAGGAAGTTTTGTAAATAATTATGAAACGACAGAAAAATCCATAGAAACGAAAGCGATATTTTCAAAAATCTTGAACACTTTATCTCAAACGGTAAAATCTATAGATAAGTCTCATGAATATGAAGTTCAACCACATGGAGATATAAAGGAAGCGAAGCAAAAATTGATAAATACCTATCAGTTTTTATCTGATGAACGCGATGAAAACATACAAGCAGGTTTTACAAAAATCGAGAAAGAAAAACTACATCAGTTACAAGAAGCACACCTTATTAGTAATCAATTAATTTGGCTTGTTTCACTTTCTCACAACCTCAAAAAAGCGATTAAACGTTATCAAAAACAGTTTATAAAATAAACTCACAACTGTTTATAAAAGACTGGTATATATAAAATTTTCATTCCTGCATTGTATAATAAATTTTCTATTTTCTTTAAACCGTGATCCATAAAATTAAATGCTAGTGAAATTAAAATATTTTGATTTATAAGTTCATTTTTGATTTCGATTTTAAGCTCAACTTCAACTTCCCACCTACAAAAACTAAATTGTGGATATCTATTTTTGAAATAGGTTTGTAGGCTGATTATAAATTCTATTTTTGACCTCCTAAAAAAAAATGTTATGAGCGTAATTTGGTATGAATGTAAGGTGAAATACAGAAAAACACATGAAACTGGTGAAAAGAAAATATCAACTGACACCTATCTACTTGATGCCGTTTCTTTTACTGAAGCTGAAGCAAGACTGAATGAAGAAATGAAAACATTGACTGAAGAAGAGTTCAGAATCATGAATATTAAAGTCGCTAACTTTTCTGAGGTTCACCCATTTGATAACTCCGATCGTTGGTTTAAAGTGAAAGTTTCTCTTGTGACGATTGATGAAAGAAGCGGAAAAGAGAAAAAGTCTAACACTTATCTTTTAGTACAAGCTAATGATGTGAAGGAAGCTTATGAAAATACCACAAAAGCGATGGCAGAAACAATGGGAGATTATGCAATACCTGCAATAAACGAATCGCCTATTTTAGATGTTTTTCCATACTTTACAGGTGAAGAAGAACAACTCGAAAAGTTTAACGTCATAGAAAACGATGATCAATCTGAAACTGAAAAGCAAGAGTTAGTTGAGGAAGAAGCTGAATAAAAAGTTTTTAGTTCACTAAAGTTCTTAAACTCAAAAAGCATCTGAAATTCAGATGCTTTTTGGTTTAGGATAGTGGTCATTAACTCTGACTTATCGTCGTTTAATTATCTCACTTTTTCCTTTTTTCCCTTCTAAATCTTTTCTTGCTGTTGAAATTACATATTGATATAATTCACCTTTACTTGTACGTTTATCAATAAATTCAGTATCAGCAGGATTAACTTCTCCAATTTTCTTGTATGAATTTTCATTTGCCATTTTACGATAAATAATATATGTTTTATCATTAATATTTCTTGGTTCTACCCATGATATTTTGATTCCATCATTTAAATTTTTTAAAGAAAAACGAAGTGGTGGCTTTAACTGTCCCTTAATATCAGGTGAAATTTCAACAGTTGTTGAAACTGCACTTTGATTTCCCCAGCTATCTATTGAGCTCACAACATATTTATAACTCTTTAACGGATCGGTTTCAGAATCTGTAAATGAAGGTAATTTTATAGGCTCTTTATTTAAAACCTGATATTTTTCATTTCCTTTTTCTTTACGGTAAAGCACATAACCTATAATTGAATTATCTTTAATTCGCGTGTTTTCCCATTCGATATTAACCTGATCATTTGATCGACGAGCATTAATTCCGCCTGGAGAAATAATTTTTCTAGGACTTTTTACAAAAATTGAAGCTACAGAAGAGGTATCACTAAAATTTTGAGCAGCATCCATTACTTGAATAGCGTAGGTATATTGACCCGTATAACCCTTACTCATTGTTGTATCTGTGTAAGTGTATTTTTTTATAGGACCTGAAACTAATCTTAAATTTCTTTTAGTGGTTCCTCTTAAAATATAATAACCATGTAAGTTTAATTCTGGATTTGGTTTCCAGCTTAGCTTGACTCCTTTTTTATCAGAAGTCGCTTTTAATCCTTGAGGTGTCTCAGGGGTTTCATTTTCAGGAAAAGATTTATATCCCATAATTTCTGTAAAAACTAGAGGCTTGATATCAGGAAGAGGAATCAAAATAGGTCTGATTTTATAATAATAATTTGAGCCTAGAATAACTTTCTTATCCATATAAGACGTTGCTGAAGTGGCTAGAGTGTCTAGCGGAACATAATCACTCCCGAGTTGTCTAGACTTTAATATTTGGATTCCGCTGTAAACTTTAGTTTTTGGTAGTTGCTCCCACTGCATTAACAGACCATCGATTGTATCTGTCACTTTTAAGTTTTTCATGCCAGCAATCTTACTCTTATTAACATTCATTGTATATAAAGTGTCCGAAGATGGCCCATAATTACCTGCTAAGTCTAGAGTTCTCATGTAAAGGATAATTTGCTCCATAGGTTTGACTTTCTTATTAAAAAAAGCAGAAATACTATCTTTATCATGCCTGACAACAAATGTTGTATCTGATTTTATAAATTTATTTTTTGAAGAATCATAAGACATTAACTCTCCATAAACTGGCACTGACTTTTCACTTGAATTTGAAGCTGCAAATGTAACCCCAGCTATAGTATCTGTTGTCCAGTGATTTTTAATTTTAAACTGATGGCTATACTTTTGGTAATCTCCGTTTATTGAAATTATTTTGACAAGTTCTTCTTGACCATCAGCTTTTAATTTTTCAAACTTATAATCAACTTTATCTCCTTTTTTCCATGAAGGATCAACAAACAAAACGCCTAAAGCTTTACGTACTTCAGGCAACATATACCCTAAACCTAAAGTATCTATGCCATGCTTTCTGATGAGATTATAAACAGTATTAATATCATTGACTTTGAAATACTGCAAAAGTCCTTTACGGTTTTTCTGACTTAATTCTTCTTCAAGCTCTTTAGAAGATTCAGGAAATTTAAACTCTCCTATTTTTTTGTACTTACCTTTTCCCTGATCAGATTTATAGATATTGACCTTTTCATCTGGAGAAGGTAATACAACTTCATCTCCTTTTATTGTAAAGTAACCTAAGCTTTCCCCAGAAATTACAACACCTTTTGGTCCCGGAATCAAGTTTGGCTGCTCTTGAGCATTCATGTTTATAGATATACATAAGCTCAATATCATAAACATCAGTAAGTTCAAATTCGTTTTATTAATATTATATCTTTTCATTTTCTTATTAATTACAGTTCATTTCACTTAGTCCATCATTTTTACCTAAACTTCCTCCTAGATCAAGCCCTTTATTAGATCCTTTTTGTTCATAGTTAATATGAACACTTGCATAGCCACAAACTCTGGCTCCAACAGGAACAACTATATATTTATATTTAGCACTATTACATTCGTTTGGATGATTTAAAATATCTACTTCTAATTTCACAGCGGCTTTACCATCAATATTCCAACCAATAGTATTGTTATAACCACCTGTCACTCTGTAGCAAGCACCTGCACTAACACTAAGAACGTTAAAGCCTAATACGCTAACGCCTGCTGATCCGTTAATATCACCGCTGAGACTCACTTTAAAATTAGCATCTCTTGCATTGGTTGTTGGAAAGTTTAAGAAGAAGAAAGCTGATGTTGTTGAGCTAAAACTAGCGTGAGCTGAAGCAATCCAAATATCACCGCCTAATCTTCCAGTATCAAAACCGGTTTTAGCTCCTACAAAAACTCCATTAAAATTATCAGTTCTTCCCAATGTTTCTTCATCTATATTCTCATTATCAAAATAGGGTGATATATCACTGCTGTTTCTTACTGAAGGTTTAATATTATAACCAAAAGCAAAAACACCGTTGGTCTCCAACAAGTTAACAACTTCAAAATCAGCTCTAGCACCCATAAATACATAAAAATCATCTTTCCAACTCACTCTCCCTAAGCCAGTTCCTTCTCCTTTAACGCCATTCATAGGTTCAAACTCAGCGTTTATAGAAATTGCAAAAAACTGTTGATTTAAATCTAAAGTCATGTCGGTTTCTACGAGGTTAATTGAATTAGCGACCTTTATGTTTCCATGACCTTTTATCACAGGATGGCTTGAACTACCCGTTTCCACCTCTACATTTAAAGGATCAATCTTGATGAGATCTCCAGTACCTGTAATGGCAACACCTGATTTGATATTGATTTTCACTTTATACTGATTGTTTTCTTTTTCATATCTAAATCCACCGCCTATACTTGTCAAGCTGACAACACCTCCTAAAGGTATGGTTGCATCTGCATTAAAACTCGCTCCAACATCTAAACTACTTGGTCCTTTGTAGTAGTGGAATGCAATCTCTGTCCCAAAGTCTGTTCCTGGGATTTCAAAACTTCCATCTCCACTAAAACCTTCATCTCCATTATCATTGGCACCAACATCAAGAGTGACATCTGCATTAATCCCTGGAACATCAAGTGATGCATTGATACGATCAATATCTACATTTACATCTCCACTTTGGGTGGCTTTAAAAACAATATCACTTGCTTCGAAAGAAACAATATTGAAGTTAACATCGAATCCTCCATCTAAACTTAAAGCAGGTAAGCTTTGGATATACCTCACTTCAATTGCATTTAAATTATAAGATGCAAATCCAAAATCAGCGGTGTAATCTGTAGGAACATCAATTGTAAAGTCTCCATCTGTTGATACCATAAAATTGTTGATCTTAACTTTCTGTTTGATGTATTTTGTGAACTCCATATCAACACTGCCCGATAGATAATAAGCACCTGTATTAGACATTTGACCAAAGCTTAAGTTTGATCCATTATCCTTTATAATCGCTACTCCAAAAGCTGGAATTTCTTCCTTAATTCTTTCTCTAGTATCATTAGCTGCAGTTTTTGCTTTTTGCTTAATTTCTTGTTCCAGACCATCAAGAGAAAATGAGAATTGACCGCCAGAGATACCGTTTGTATTTATTTTAAGATCGGTTAATTTTAAATAAGAAGGCTCTGAAGATGGCAAACTCAAAGTCACTATTCCGCCTGTAGTAATTCCATTTTCTGATATTTGCAATTGATTAATATGAGCTCTTAAATTCTCTCCAAATTCTAAAGCTGGCACATCATCAATTTCAATCTGTAAATTACTTAATTCAAAAGCAGTATCAAATGATAATTCTTCAACAGGCAATTCTAGTGGTTCAAGCGGGCCTATTTCAGGCGTATTGATTTCGCCTGAGAGATTAATTCCTTGTTGACTCACCCATGAATTTTCAGTGTCGAGAATTAGCTCAAAATCATAAACATTAATCTCTACATCGCCATCATAAGCATCTGAAAAATAAAATTTTAAGTTTTTTAATTCATTTTTATAATTTTGAATATCATTAGCTGTATCTTCAATTTCAGCAACAGGCACTCCTTGATCTGTTAACCATTGTTTAAAAACATTTTCATTTTCGGTGCCTATACTTGGAAGTCTGTCTGCTCCTTTACCCATGAAAAATTCAATTGATCCTGGTGTACTTTCATCCATTGCATCAGAGGCAATATCTGGTAAAATTGTTGGTGCAAAGTTTTCTAACATTTCCCGTGATGTTTCATGAGAAATTATCCTGAAAGGATCCAAAGAAATATGACCACTGATGCTTCCCCAACTCCCATTCTCGTCTTTTTTAACGATGATTTGAGCTTCGTCTTTATTTTCAAATTTTAAAGGAATGTACTCAAACAAATTTGCCTCTAAACTTGACTTGTTAATAGCCACTTCACCTGACTCTGGAATTGCATTACCATCATCATCAAAAGTCACTTGAATATCTGTAAAATCTAAATTTGATTCATTGTCCAATTTAATAATAGGCAAAAAGAAATCTAAATTGACAAATTCACCTGTCCAAGTTTGTGAACCATCACCATTCTCTTCAACTTCAGATAACTCGATATCAAAGCCAAGTAGTTGACTGATATTTTTACCTCCTCCATCTTGAAGCTCAAAATTAATTTCTACATCATCATCTATAAATTCTTGTGTTTCCTCTGCTGAAACAAACCCAACTTTAGATGCTTTTAAGGTCAACTCATCTTGAGGGACATAAAATTCATAATCTCCATTATCATTTGTGTAAGTTTCTATATATTCTTTATCTACCACTCTAATTCTTAAACTATCAATAGTTTGACTTGAGTTAGCAATCGTCGCTTGCCCAAAAACTCTCACGCCTTTTTTGAGGTAAAAAACTTCTTCTACAGTTTCATTATTTTCAGGGAAGTCAACTTCAAACTGCTTTGCAACATATTGGCTATTTTCTGGAGGCGACATTGTCACAATTGTATTTCCTCCAAAACCTTCATAAAACCATTTCCCTTCTGCATTTGTATGGTTAATGGTATAAAAAACTGCGATTTTCACATTCTCAATAGGTTCATCTGTCTCTTCGTCTTTGACAATAAATTGAATCTTAGCTCTTTTTCTTTCTAAAAAACCAATATCTCCGATATCTATAATATCTGAAATTGTCTGGGTAGGTGTTTCATCATTAGAAGATGGATCCAAAACATCAAAATTGGAACCATACTCAACTAATGGCGGCTGAACACCCACAATCTCTAAATTAGCTCCTGATGGAGTTGACATTAATGCGCTGGCATAACTATTAAAAGAGTTTTGGTCTGAAGAATCATCTACGCTTACTTCATTAGAAGTTGTTTCTTCTGTAACGAGAGGCGGTGAGACAGTAGCTTCACCAGACTCTATAACAAGTGTTCCTTCTTTTTTTACATAACCATTTTTTTCAACAATTAAAGTATGTGATCCAGGGAAGTGAGTTGTCTGAAAGATACCAGACTCATTTGTTTCAAAATATGAATCACTATTTTCGAAATGTAATTTAGCATAAGGCAAAACATCTCCATGTTCATTAAGAACTTTCCCAATAATTGGTGTGATTTCAGGTGTAAGCTTAAATTTTTTAAATGGTGTTGAACCAGGGTTCACCAATACATCCATTGATTTCTCTTGCGGATCAACTGGCATGTCCTTATAAGCGTTAGGCACTGACTCTAAAGTTACTGTATATTGAGCTCCGTCTTTAAGATTGGGTAAATTATCTGCATAGAAAAAACCAGATTCATCTGTAGTCACAATTTTTGATCCCATCATAAGATTTTCATACATATCGCTAAGTGGGTCTTCATATTCTTCTACCCAGACTTCATCTGTGCCCAAAATCTCTAAAGCTTCAGCCTCATAGGTTACAATTCCAACACTACTTGTTGTTGCTGTCACAATAGACGGAGAGGTTGTCCCATTTGAGCTATGCTGAGTCGTGGATTCATAAGGATCTTGTATTGTGTAACCACCACCTGGGTTTTGAGGTAGATTGCCAATTGACTCTTGATTATTATTTAATAGAGCATCGAGAATCGCTTGTTCTTCTTCATAAGTTAGCCCATCAACATCAGACTTCTGGTAAGACACTTTGATAACTGCATCTGGAACTGAGACTTCGTTTCCGTCTAAACCAACGACGACTCTACCTTCAATAGAAGGTCTTTTAAAAGTTTGTTCATATTCAGCATAGACATCAGCTAACTTAATATCTAATTTATTTGGAGTTTTAACCCTTAAATTTGTTGTTAAAGGTTTTAGTCCTGTACCTTCACTTGTGATTTCTATAAAAAACTTATCAAAAGCAAATAATTGATCAAACTTTAGAGTTTTCCAATCATCTCCATTTTCAGAAATAACACCTGATGAGACTTTGTGATATTGATTACCATTAAAAGTTTTTGTTTCTTGTGATGCTCCACTTAAATTTCCTTCTTTTTCTAAGAAATTATTTGAACTATATAATGAAGCCTCTCTATAAATATCAATTTTTAGTTCTTCTATAGGAAAACCTGTTGATTCTTTCAATACATCTTTGACGGATGGAGAAAACCTGAAAGTATTAGCAACCATAGTCAACTCACCTAGATCAATTTCTTGTGATGATTGATTTATTTCACTTGAAGTAATTTTTTGACTAAACTTATAAAAACCAGGATGATCAACACTAATCATTAATTCTTCACCTTGCATACTTTCAAGAAATTCTTCATTGACATAATCCAATGTAAAACTTCCATCAGCAGTTGTCACGGCTGATGCTATCACTTGCCATTCATCGCCAGTTTGAGTGATGCTCTCTGTATTCATTAAAGCGCCAACTATTTCAGATGTATTGGTTGCCTCAGCTACATTTAATTGATTTGGTGAAGATATGCCTACCGACTCATTTTCGGAAATAAATGTTCCCCAAGAATTATTTGTTCGTCCCCCTATAGCAGTTACAGGCTGATTTTGAGAAGCAGGTGCACTACTTAAAGTAACATCAGATTCTACAGCACTTTTTGCCATTTTAAGTTGTATTGTTGCGCCTTCCAAAGGGTGTTTTTGTCTTCCTTCTTCAGTACTTTCAATTTTTACTTCATAATTAATAGTATTTGCTCCACTTGAACTTACTGTTGCTTCCCATTCTGAAAAATTTGAACCTATAATACTTGATCCTATTTCTTCAAAGTTTCCAGATCCAGCTATGTTCAAATCATAACCACTTGAAATGTCTAGTGTAGGATCTACAGTTGTTAAAGCAGAATAATTGTTTTGATTAAAAGTGTTTATGCCTACATATTGTCCGACTGGAGTTACGGAAAGAGTTTCTGTTGAAATCTCAAGACCAGCATTAATAGGTACGTAATTTGATATCGATGCTACTGGAGGTTCATAATTTTCTTCAGATTTTCTAAAGGCCCAAGATAAAGTTCCTGTTACTCTTTTATCACCTAATCTATTATCCTCTCGTTCAACTTCAGAAATGGCATCTTCGCTTATTTCAGTTTGCCTTTCTTCAGGTTTATAAATAATACCTATTAGCTCACTGTAGCCATCATTATCAATCATTAAAGGGCTGTTCATTTGCTGCATCATATCAGCTTTTACACGAACAATATATTTTTGATTTTTTCTTAAAACATTTGGAAACCTCAACGTATCCAGCATAAAAGTTGTTGTAGGTATATTTTGTTTTTCAAATACAGGCGGATTGTTTATGCCATCAGTGATGGTTTGCCCAGGATACATCTCTCTAATTTCAAGATTATAATTAAGAGCTCCCATCGGTAGGCCACAAGTTGTTGTTGGTGGCGTCCATGAAAACTGAATCTGACTTGATGTAGGAACGATTTCTTCAAAATCATTATCAAAAGATTGCATTGAAGATACTGGCATCAAAAATTGCGGTGCTGAGGCTGAATAACAAATCCTGAAATTTGCACATCCTGTACCTGGAGCCGAAAGTGGCATTGATTGACCTGGTTGATTATAATCATAAGCGGTAACGCAAAATCTATACTGACCTTCAGGTAACTTATAATTAACTCCACTTGATCTCAATTCTGATAAACTAATATTATCAAAGCGTAAATTATTCCTTGAAAAACGCCCAAAAGCTTCCTCGATAACATCAGGCGACAATTGCAAAGTCTGATTTGGCTGAAGGATAATTGGATTTTGAGGTTGATAGGAATCTTTAACCGAAATACTCATTGGAGAAGGAGAAATCCGTTCAATTTTCATATATAATTTCACAGCTCTTTGCTGGCTCCCCGTATTTCTTAATATCACTGATAAATTGTCAACCAAATCATTCGTAATTCCTGCCATATTAAGATTACCGTCTCTGTTAGACAAATTCATTAAATATGGAGATACTGGTTGACGAACAATTGTTGTTACATTGATGTCGTATTGTGCTTGAACCTTAGAGGTTGAAAATAAAGTTATGAAAAGAAAAAAACATAATATAAAAATCTTAGTTTGATGATAATTTATAGATTGGGTCAGGGCTTTCATAATCTTTGTTTTTAAAATTTATATGTATAATTAATACTGCCAGAAAATAATTTGCTATTGACAGCATAGGGAACTTTATCAATTTCGTTCAATGGATTGAGGTTTACTGGAGGCGTCATCGTGTAACTTGTTGATATGCCAAACCGATGATGACGATTGGGAGAAAAATTTGCACTAAAGTTAAAAGTGGTATTGTTTCCCGTTGGTGAATCTGTGGCTTCGTTAACAAAATAACCAGCATTCGCTTGAAGCATCAAATTATGTTTTTTCAAAAGCTGAACATTTGCTCCTAGATTTAATCCAACTGAACTATACTCATTAGAGCTTGTTTTGTAATTACTATAAATGACATTTGAATTAACTCCAAAATACTTTTGAATGAAGTAAAGCGAATAGTTTGCTGAAGCATTAAAATTATTTCCTTTAGTTTGTTCTTGAGTTGCTGGATTTTTATCATTTAAATCCGTGTAAGTCAAGCTAGTACTTATCGAGTGCTGATGTGCTTCTCCGGTAAAGTTGAGAGAAGGAACTAAAGTGTATGTCAACATGAGTTGATCAACACGCGTTGAATCAGTTAGTTTTGTCAATCCATCTTTTTGTTGAACCTCAACACCTGTTAGATTTGCATTAATATTAAAGTTATTACTCACAAAAATATTGGTAGAAAAATTACCTGTATTAGTAACTAATTTTGAGTTTCTCATGCCATCTAAATTGTTATTTTGAGTGGTAAATGCGGCATTCATACTCCATTTACCTTTTATCAATCGTGCTCCCATATTCACATTAATCATTTCAATGTCATCAATCATATAGGGGATTCCTAAAGATTTAAAGTCAGGTTGAATTCTTTTGTAACCAATCATCGCGTTAAATTTTTTTAAGGATAATGAAAGCTGAGTTTGTCCAGACCAACTAAAAACTGACGTATAATTGAAAGGAGATATTTTTTGAATGATTTTAGGAATTTTAACCTCCTCAACCTCATCTAAAACACCTAATGATATGTCTCGGGTTAACAAGCTTGCAGCAATATCACCTTGCCAAGTCAGACTTTTAGAAATCGGAAATTTCCATGTCAGACCTAAAACTGTATTCCCTTCTGGATTTATTTGATAGAGACTATCTTGTGAAGTTTCTTTTTTGATAGAACTCACTTTATCTTTGACTCTCATGTACATTAAAGTCAGTTCTTTACTAGAGTCTTTTATTCCGACTTTAATACCATAAGCATTTCTAGCATATTTCGGTTCGGCATTATTTACTTGAGTTGTATCAATGCTAATGGCTTTGTTGGTTCTTCCGTAAAAAGAAGCTAAATAAAATAATCCTGGATTAATCTCTACACCTGCTCCTAAAAAATTTTGTCCATCAAAAACAAAGGGGGAAAATTGAATACTTCGGTAACCTAAATGTAGTTTTGCCCATTTATAGGAAGGACTAATCCCAAATTGTGTAAACGGATCCTCGTAACTTTCACTGTATTGAGATACATTAAATGAAAAAGGAAGAGAAAGCCCATAAATTGAAGGAATAAAACTGCCATGTAAATTCCATGTAAAAGGATCTCGAGAAGAGTTTGGTTCATTTGATGAAAAAAATGTTAAGCCTCCTCCAACACCTCCACTAATCGTGAAAGGCTTCTCATCCTTTAAATTACCGATATCTTGTCCGTACATCATAACTAGAGGTAAAACTTGTAAAATCAAAAACACGAGGACCTTCTTGTTACTTTTAGGCATGAAGTTTATTCTTTAGATTAATCATTATTAAGCACTGAAAATCAACATATTAACATATTTTCAGTATGTTAATTATCATCTAAATTATACAATAGTAATCTAATTATTGGAGCTCATATTATCATCTGCGTGGTTGACTTTGTAATCAGTAAGATTTTAATGATAGTTGGCAATAATGAATATTCAATCTTAAAACCTAAATATTTAAGAGAGGTAAGAATGTTTAAAACAGTTTGTAAGTGAAGAAAAGCAAGAGTTAGTTGAGGAAGAAGCTGACTAAAAAGTTTTTAGTTCACTAAAGTTCTTAAACTTAAAAAGCATCTGAAATTCAGATGCTTTTTGAGTTTTTAAATCACTTTTATTTATAATTCCTTAGGCTTATCACCATCTAGGAGTTGATATTTTTTTTGTTTTTCTTTCCACCTCTTCATGGCGTACTTTTGCATATCCTCAATTTTATCTTTTTCATCAAGGATTTCAAAACCTAAGAGCGTCTCGATAATATCTTCAAGAGTTGCAATTCCGTCCATGCCTCCATATTCATCGATGATAAGAGAGATATGCTCTTTCTTTTGTAACTGAACCTCCCAAGCATCGAATAAAGTCATTTTTCTTGAAAAAACAACAATTTCTCTCTTGATATCTCTTAATCTCAAATTAAATTGATCTTCAGCCAATTTTTCAAACACCAACTCTCTAAAAACATAACCAGTAATATTCTCTCGAGTATCTTTGTATATTGGTATTCTTGAGAAGTGTAAAAAATCTTTATTCTCTAAAAATTCTTTTAAGGTCATATTTTCATCCGCAGTCACCGCAACTGTTCTTGGCGTCATCACTGAGTTTATTGTTAAGCTTTTTAACTTGATAAGGTTTTGAATAATTTTATTTTCTTTATCTGCAAAAACACCTTCTTGAGCGCCAATGCTGGCCAATGCCGAAACCTCTTCTCTACTTGTTGAAAATTGAGGTTTATCTCTTGACAACATTTTAGTTATGACAGAAGAAAGAAGAACTAAAGGATATGTCAGAAATATTGAAATCTTAATCACTTTAGCTGTGAAGCCAACTAATTCTCTACTAAAGTTTGCACCTAAGGTTTTTGGTATAATTTCAGTAAGTACTAATATTAGAAATGTTAGAATTGCAGATACCAGACCAAAATAAGCCTCACCAAAAACAACCGTTGCTTGCGCACCAACACCAGCGGCACCAACAGTGTGAGCCACTGTATTTAATGATAAAATAGCAGATAAAGGTTTGTCGATGTTATCTTTCAATTCAATCATTTTATCAGCACTTTTATCACCAGATTCAGATTTTGTCTTTAAATATGAAAGTGGAACTGAAAGTAAAACTGCCTCCATTATTGAACATAGAAATGAGATAAATATTGCAATAAAGAGGTATAAAAGGAGTAATCCCATAATTGAGTTTTGTATAAAATATTTTTTTGAAATTACATAATTGACTTCAAAAACCTAACTTCATGAAACTATTATCAACTAAATTGAAATTTCATGTAATTTTGGTGAGTAAATATCTAATTTAGTTTCAAAACTCAACAATGCTATAACAATAAATTAAGTTTAATTTTTAAGCTTTTGAAGGCTTAATAAATAATAAAGCAACATTTGTCGGACGTATCAATATTTCATTTGCAACACTCCCGATGAAAAGATCTTTTATCATCGAATCACTCTTAATACCAAGAATCATGACTTCAGCATTTTCAGCTTCAGCATAATTGTTTAATGAAGTTGCAATACCTTCTTCATGAGATGAGATCACTTTTAACGGCTTCAATTCAGGAAATTCTTTTGCCCACTTTTTCTCTTTAGCCAATCGATCCTCTTGGGTGATTTGATCTATTTCTTTTTGAGGCATTAATGGATAATAAAATATTTTTGAAACATGAACTGGTAACTTGACAATAGTCTCACCTAACCGATTTGTTTCAAATTTGTTTGACCAATCAACAATTCCTTTGGTGTATTTTGAAAAAGTAATCGCTTCAACAACTGATTTAATAGGCGTTTTAAAGGTTTCAGGAACAAGCATCACTGGTGAAGGAAATAATCTGACGAGTTTGTTTGTCAGCGCTCCATTTCCACGTAAATTTTGTTTATTTCCAAGTATCAGCAAATCATATCGTTGTTTTTCAGAGATATTTGAAAAGCTTGTTTCAGAAAATCGATCTGAAGTAACCGCCACGTCAAATGCATAATTTAATCCGGAAGATTTAATGTCTCTTGTTATTTTTGTTTTAACCTTTCTTCTGATTTCATCTAATTTATCAGCCGACAACATTCCTGATGGTAATTCTGTCACTTTGATATTGTGTAAAAAAGTAATTTTATCAAAGTCTAAAATCTGCTCTAGTGTGTTGATATAATCTAAAAGATGCTGATCCATTTTTGATAGATCTAAACCCACTAAAACTTTTAAAGGTGCTTTTGTAATTTCCATAATTATCAGTTTTGCTGTTCTTCTTCAACAATTTTATTAATTCTTTCTCTATAGCTTTCCTCCTGCTTAGCATTCAGCGCTTTTTGGTTTTTTTCGTACTCTTCTTTTAAACCTTTTAACAGGCTATAACAAAGTAAAAGTAGTACAATTGAAAAAGGTAAACCTATGGCAATAACACCCGTTTGCAAAGCACCAAGACCTCCACTTAATAAAAGAACGATAGCCACTGCGCCTTGCATAAAAGACCAAAAAACACGTTGCCATACTGGTGTATTTTCCCCTTCAGTACCAGCTGTAATAGTATTGATAACCAACGAACCAGAATCTGATGACGTAATAAAGAAAGAAAACACCAAAATAATTGCCAATAAAGAAGTGACTTCTACTAAAGGAAAATTTTCAAGGAAAATAAATAAGGAAGAAGTCATATCTTCCTGTACAGCTTCTAACATTGAAGCATCACCGCCAACAATCATGTCAAGCGCGCTTCCTCCGAAAGCATTCATCCAGAAAATCACAATCACTGTCGGCACAATAATCACACCTGAAAGAAACTCACTCACAGTTCGACCCCTTGAGATTTGAGCGATAAAAGTTCCTACAAAAGGAGACCATGCAATCCACCAACCCCAATAAAAAATCGTCCAATCATTTTGCCAATTCGTGTCTTTATACATTTCATTCCAGGTGGCAATCGCAGGTAAATTTGCTAAATATGAACCTGTATTTTCAACAAAACCCTTCATAATTGATAATGTAGGTCCTAACAAAAAAACGAAAGTCACTAAAAGTAAAGCCATATACATATTGGCTGAGCTTAACCTTTTAACGCCTTTATCTACACCTAGAAATACGGAGACAGTGGCAACAGAAATAACAGCTAGAATAATGATAATCTGCATTTCGGGCGTAACTTCCCAACCATATAGAAACTCTAAACCGGTAGAAACTTGCATGACACCTAAGCCCAATGTTGTGGCTAAACCAAACACAGTGGCTAATGCTGAAATGATGTCAATCGCATCACCCCAAGCGCCATTAATTTTATCACCCATAAATGGATAAAATGCCGATCTAAATGTCATCGGCAGATTCTTGTTATAAGCGAAAAAAGCTAAAGCCAAACCAACTAATGCATAAATTGCCCACACATGCAAACCATAATGAAGACTCGTAAAATTCATGGCTTGTTTTGCCTTTTCAAGATCGTTGGCCACATCTAGTGGTGGTGTGCCGAAATGTGTAACGGGTTCGCCTATACTATAAAACATCAACCCAATACCCATGCCAGCGCTAAACAACATGGCAAACCATGAGGTTTTGCTATAAGCTGGTTTTGCATCAGCACCGCCTAGCCTAATTTTCCCATATTTAGAAAATGCCAAATAAATACAAAAAACCAAGATGATATTAACCGCTAAAACAAATAACCAGCCAAAGTTACTTGATGACCAAAGTCGAAAAACTGTTAACTTCTTATCCATTGCTTCTGGAAAGGCAACACCAAAAAAGATCAAGATAAAAATTAAAACTATGGAAATAAAAAACACAGCTTTATTGGCAACGAAATATTTACTTCTAATAACTTTAGACATGTATTGTGTTTTGAGTGATAAAAGTATGATAAAAATAAAGCTTATCGTTTTTTGAAGGTTTAGAATATTAACCAACTTACAAAAACAATAAGCCTTTAAATTATAAAAAAGTCTGATTATAAAAAAGATATAAGAGACAAAACTAAGTCAACAAAAGAATTCTGGTGCTAAATAGGTTATTAATTATAGATAAAGCTATCAGGAGGGATTTTATTATCTCTTATTTAAATTAAACTTTCTAGCGATAGGAATTAAAAATACTTCAACTGTTGTATCTTGAACAACAGACTTTGTCTTAAAATAGTTTGAAATGAAATTATTATGAAATGTTGTAAATAATGTCCAAATCATTTTCTTTTTTTCGGGAAAATATTTTGCTGTAATTTCATAGTTAACAATATCAGTTGAGATTGTTGTTGTTTCATAAATTTCCATTGTCTTTCTAATTTCATTTATTTCAATTAAAAGTTCATCTTTAGATAACTTATGTAAATTAGTCGGCAAATAATAAGATGTCTTAAATCCAACTTCTTGAAATGGCATTAAATTCTTAGGCTTTAAAGATTCAATTCTGAGATTATTTTTAGAAATCTTGTGTTTATCAGTGATTTCAATTAATCTTTTTAATGCGTCAATTCGATTTTTCTTGTTAAGGTTTTTAAAATCTATCCATAATCCTTTATCACTTCCCAAATGCCTCATATACTCATCAAGTGATAAACCAATACTTGAATTGTTAGGATGCCTAACATCAAATGTTTTTGTAGTGATATCAAACATTACATCAACTTCGAGTCCTGTATAAAGTTTTTGAGTATATGCTTGTTTCTCTAAATTATTAACCCGCCATACCCAAATTTTTTCTGTATGACCTATATGCTCCAACTTAAATGGATAATAATGATAAGCATAAGCAACACCAAGACAGACCCCTATAAAAAGAAGAGATTTCAAAATAAATTTAATCAGTTTATTGCTTGTCATAGTCAATAGTTCCTTTAATTATACGTTGACGAGTTTTAAAATTTGAATTAAAAATACTTCGTTCAGGTTTAAATAAGTTAAGCTTAACTTGGCTTAAATCTAATATGCTGTGTATTAAATCATCTGTAAGGTATTTTCTATCTAAATAATTTTCATATAAATGATTTTTAGAATCAGATTTTCTGAAACCTTCAGATAACCAAACTAAAAAAGGAATTTCAAACATTGTCCGACTACCTCGATGCTCACTATGCCCTACAAAATCTATATCTTGAAAAACCTCTTCTCCATGATCAGATAGATATATTACATAAGCATTTGTCTTTTCTTTTCTAACAGATTCGATAATTTCCCTAACGACAAAGTCATTGTAACGTAAAGCGTTATCATAAGTATTGATCATTTCAGTTGCCTTATCTGATGGGAATTTTGTTTTAGGGATATCATTAAAAAAATCATATTTAGAAGGATAGCGATGTTTGTAAACTGAATGTGTTCCCATTAAATGAACAATGATAAATTTTTTATTCACAGACTGAGAAAGCAACTCATTTAAAGGATCAAGCAAATATTCATCATATGCTCCGTATTGATGATTGTCTTCACTTAAAAAAACTTGTTGATCAGAAGCCTTACTTAATAAAGTAATCATATTTTCATATAAACCTAAAGGCTTTTGGTTTGATAACCAATATGTTTCAAAATTTGCAGCATTCATTACTTGTATAAGTGAACCCAAATTATAATCTTCTTCATTTTCATAATTAGAAAAGCTTAAGGCTTTATTTAATGATGGAATTGTGTGCGCATGTGGAGAAATAACATCATTAAAAACTAAAAGTTCATCCTTGATTTCTTCAAGAAGAGGGTTCGTTTCACGCTCATACCCATAAAGACTCATATTTCGTGAAGTAGTTGACTCACCAATCACCAAAACATAAGTTTGTTCATGATCTTCACTTTTAATATTGAAAAAATGATCGCTTTCAGATTGACCTAAATCATTTTTAAAAATATCCTGCATCTCATGGTAAGACTTATAAGCATCTATTGAAGTGTAAGCAATATTTAAAGCTTTTGTTTTCTTATTGATAATATAAATGGAAATAAAAATTCCTCCGATAATCAAAATAGTAAAACGAAAATTCATTTTGCTGTGACCATTATATAAACCTAGGCTATTAAACCTTGTTTGATGAGCAACTAAAAGATGAAGTTGTCTAACAATCGGAATAAATATCAACAAAAAAAGAGTTCCTATTATCCAATTAAAATAAAGGCTAAAAAAATCTTTAGTTTCTGATGCATTCGTCTCCAAAATAATATAAAAAGCAGAGAGTGTAAGTTTTGACTCAAATAAATAATAGAAACTCAGCTTAAAGAAAACAATTAAACTAAATAGGCTCAAGAGTAAACAAAGCCATAAACGCTTAAGAAAATCAATTGGTATCAAAAATCCAATTGCGTAAATTAAGAAACACGTCAATGAAAGATCAATCATCTCTCGTAAGTAATCCATTAAATTTGGCGTGTAAAAACACAAGATCATCGCATATAAAAAGACAGGAGCGATACCTAGCAGTAGAAACTCTAAAGAAAATTTGATTTGATTTCTATTCAAAAAGAACTATTTAAAAGTGAATATACAATAACGATTAATAAATAATACTCTAAAGTTTAATACTTTAATCATTTCATAAAAGCCTCCTTACTCAATTCCCTTCTCAACTGCTTTAATAAATTTCAACCTTTCTTTTATAAGCTCTTTTGAACTCGCTTTTGGCCAAGCTGCCACTTGTGCTATCACAAGGTTTTGATCTGGGTTAACATAAAGCATTTGTCCAAAAATACCAACTGCTGCATAACTTCCATTTTTAAATCGCCACCATAAATAACCATAGCCTCCACCCTGCTCATCTGTTTGCTGTAAAAGTGAAGTTGCATCTGCCATCCATTCTTCTGAAAGAAGACGCATCCCATCTCGCTGACCTTTATTCAGCATCAAATGCCCTAATCGCGCATAATCCCTCAAACTTGCTGAGAGTCCGCTTCCACCAATATTTAAATTGCTACACTCATCTGCGAGCCAATAAGCGCAATGCTCCATTCCCCAAGGTTTCCAAATCTTTTCTGAAAGATATTCAGCTAAACTTTTGCCAGTCGCTTTTTGAATTAAAATACCGACCAAATCAGTTTCACCTGTGCTATAATTCCAATGTGTGCCTGGCTTATGTTCGAATTCTAAAGATTTCATATAAGTCAAAATATGCGACTCATCGCCAACACAAGGATTCTGATACATTTGAGCCACATCAGAGTTAGGATCTTCATAATCTTCACTCCAAGCAATGCCGGATGTCATGGTTAATAATTGCCTAACGCTCACTTCACCATAGTCGTAACCTTCAAATTCATGAATATATTTTTTCAAATGATCATCAAGGCTTTCAATATCTCCTTCTTTTAGAGCAACACCTAAAAGCATTGACGACACAGATTTTGCCATTGAAAAAGATGTCCACAATGTTTTCTCATCAACATCTTTAGCGTATTTCTCTAATCGAATTTCATCATCTTTCAAAACAATCACACCTGCAATATGATTATCAACCATATATTTTTTTACAGTTGTGCTGTTACCCCAATGCGGATCAATTTCATTTGACTTCTGAAAATCCAAAACATCTTGATTCGCTGAAATCTCTATACTTGGGTAAATGCCATACATCATCGGAAAGCGGCGTTCTTTTTCTTTTTGTGACCAAAAAAGTAAACTTTCAAGTTTTTGCCCCATCGTTTCGCCTGGGATGTTTTCTCTTTCTTTTCTAATAAAATCCTCATCAAAACTTCTGCATTCTTGCGCTTGTATCGCAATGCTTTGTATGATTAGAAATAAGATGAGAATTAAGTTTTTGTTAGAATTAAACATGACTTTGAATTTATAGTAAATGTAATTGCAAATATAATGAAGCTTAAAGGAACCTTGATGAAGTCAAACTAATGAGACGTTTTTAATAAGTTTATCTTAATAAAAAAGCTCTCAGCCTTAATTATTTATAAAATATAATAAGTTTGTTATAAAATAGGCTTTATTATGAAATCAATTTTACCAGCAACAATCATCGCTTTAACCTTATTATCATGCGGAAACAACAGCAAATCATCAGCACAAAAAACGACTGATCAAGAAAAGGAATCACAAAATTTGCCTCCTGTAGAAACAGAGAAAGCAAACACAGATTTTCAGCCAGCTTTTGAAGGGCAAACCAGAATTTCTGGTGTCAAAACTTCAACAGCTTATGAGACCAAAATAATCACAAAATCTTTAGATGAACCTTGGGGCATCACAGAATTGCCTGATGCTCGACTTTTGATTACTGAAAACGAAGGTTATATGCGAATCATTAACCCAGATAATGGAAATATGAGTGAAGAAATTCAAGGCATACCCGAAGTTGATAATAGAGGTCAAGGCGGTTTGCTAGGCTTAACATTATCTCCAAATTTTGAAGAAGATCACATGATTTACTGGGTTTTTTCTGAAAAAGTTGAAGATAGCAATCATACTGCCGTTGCTAAAGGAAAGCTGTCTGAAGATGAGAAAAAGCTTGAGAATGTCAAAATCATTTATCGCGCATCGCCTACTTATGATGGAAAATTACATTACGGAGGTCGCGTTATTTTTGATAAAAAAGGAAATTTATTTGTGAGTATTGGCGAACGTTCTGATAAAGTGACGCGCGTTAAAGCGCAAGATTTAAATACCTCTTTTGGTAAAATAATTCATATCACCACTGAAGGTAAGCCTGTTGATGGCAATCCTTTCATCAATAAAGATGAAGCCCGTCCTGAAATATATAGCTACGGACATCGTAACCCACAAGGTTTGGCTTTTCATCCAGAAACTGGAGAGCTTTGGAGTAATGAGTTTGGCCCACGCGGCGGAGATGAACTCAACCTAATTGAAGCTGGTAATAATTATGGCTGGCCAGTCATTACTTATGGTATTGAGTATCGTGGTGACAAAATTGGCGACCCGGTGATTCAGCAAAAAGAAGGCATGGAACAGCCTGTTTACTATTGGGATCCTGTGCTTTCACCAAGTGGGATGACATTTTATGTTAGTGATCAAATTCCTGAATGGAAAAACAATTTATTCATCGCCGGTTTAAGCAGTCAGCACATCGCAAGATTGGTGATTGAAAACAATAAAGTAATTGGTGAAGAACGCCTTTTAGAAGATGAAGATGAACGTTTTAGAGATATTACGCAATCAAAAAATGGCGCTTTATTTACAATAACCGATAGTGGAAAACTTTATAAAATTAGCAAGAAATAATATAGGACTTATACTTCCTCAAACAACTGCTGTCAGACATCTTAACAGCAGTTGTTTCGTTTTTTAAAGATTTTAAAAGAAACTCAAATGCAAAGAATTCTTATTCTCTTTTTTATTGTTTTAAGCTCATCATTAAATTTATATGCCCAAGAAAAAGACAGTCTTTCACAAGTTCAAGAATTAAAGTCTGTTGATATCATCGCTTATTTCAGCAAGCAACCTATTCTAGAATTAACATCAGCTGGCGAATCTATTTCAACCAATTTAATTGAAACTCAACAAAACACAAGTTTACTTCCTTCACTCAATACTGTCTCAGGTTTACGTATGGAGGAACGCTCACCTGGAAGCTACAGGTTAGCCATGCGCGGAAGCCTGATCCGTTCACCTTTTGGTGTTCGTAATATCAAAATCTATCTCGATGAATTTGCCTTAACCGATGCAGGCGGAAACACCTACCTTAACCTCATCGATCCTGCCTCACTTTCATCTGTAAACATTTTAAAAGGACCAGATGGCTCACTTTATGGTGCTAATTCAGGTGGCGTTATCAGGTTGCAACCTCATGGTTTTAGCGTCAATAAAAACAAAACTTCCTTACAAGTCGGTGGTGGTTCTTACGGTTTATTTCAAGAACAAGTTTCAGTACAACGCAAAGTTAATGATGAGTACAGTTTTTCTATTGATCAGTCATTAACGCGCTCTGATGGCTATAGAGATCATACAGCTTTAAATAAAAAAACACTACAAACTGCTCACAAATGGAAATATTCAAAAAATAACACTTTGCGTTTCCTTGCTTTATATTCTGATTTAGAATACCAAACCCCAGGCGGACTTACCGAAAGTCAGTTAGAAGAAAACCGGAGAATGTCAAGGCCAGCTAGCGATCCAAATCCATCTGCTAAAGAACAAAATGCAGGAATTTATAATGAAACATTTTTTGGAGGAATTGCACACGATGCACAAATTTCTAAAAAGCTTAAACACAGCATCAGCATCTTTGGTTCTACAACTGATTTTGAAAATCCGTTTATCACCAATTATGAATTCAGAACCGAAGAAAATATTGGTTTACGCAGCTATTTTTCTTTTAAAGATGATATTAATCAAAATTTCAAGTACCAAATGCAGATTGGTTTTGAAGGTCAAAAAGGCTGGAATAGCATCGATAATTTTGATAATAACCAAGGAAGTCTTGGCTCTACTCAAGCAAAAGATAATTTAGACAATTCAAGAGTATCTTATTTTTACAGAGCCAAAGCTAATCTTTTTAAACGCTGGACAATAGAAGCTTCTTTGGGTCTTAATCAAGTTAAAATAGACTATCGCACGCGCTTTCCTGTTGTGCAAAATCCTGAAGGAGAAATTTCATTTGGAAGTGTTTGGATGCCACGTGTTGCCACATCATATTTAATTAATGATGGTTTAGCCATTCGTGCATCGATCTCTAAAGGCTATTCACCACCAACAATCGCAGAGGTGAGATCCTCAGATAATACAATCAATACTGATTTAGAAGCTGAAACAGGTGTGAATTACGAATTGGGGTTGCGCTATGAAACTGAAAACAAACGCTTTATTGCAGATTTAAGTTTCTACAATTACAAAATGAATAACGGCATTGTTCGTCAGTTGAATGACAATGGAAATGAATATTACGTCAATGCAGGTGAGATTAATCAAAACGGAATTGAAGCTAGCTTTTGGGCAAACCTCATCAATGAAACAGAAAACAGATTTATTAGAAATTTAAAATTAAAATCAGCCTTAACATACAATCATTATCGTTTTGGAACTTATAAAGTTAAAGACAATAATTTTTCAGATAACAAAGTAACTTCAGTGCCAGATTGGGTTGTCAATAATACGCTATTTATAAAATTTACTCAAAATTTAAATTTAAATATTTCTCACAACTATACTTCCGAAATCCCTTTAAATGATGCCAACACAGTTTATTCAAAAGCTTATCACTTAATACAAATGAAAGGGATATGGAAATGGAATATCAGTAATACAACAGAAATTGAGTTTTTTACTGGTGTAGATAATTTGCTCAATGAAGACTATAGTTTAGGAAATGACATTAACGCTTATGGTCAGCGTTATTTTAACCCTGCAGCTAAAAGAAATTATTTTGGTGGAATGAAGTTGAGCTTATAATTTTTAAACTAAAAAAAAAAGGACACAAAGCTTTAAATTCTCTTTGTCTCCCTTTTTGAAATAAGACTGTTGTTATTAACAATAAGCCTTCAAATCGTTCAAAACACCTGCTTCAATACTAGTAAATCTTCTTTACTGTTTCCATTGATACTTCACACCCAAACCAAACCAACGTGTTGGCATTGGAACGGCGCCAGCTTCTGTATATTCTGCATCAAATATATTGGTAACTTCTGTATAGAGAAGAAAGCTATCTAATTGATAATTAACGCGAAGATCTGTAATATTATAAGCGCTGGCCAATTCACGTTTGAGCCATCTATTTTTCAGTTGCAAAGAAAAATCATTAACCCGGTAGTGAATCCCTGCAATAAACTGATGTTTTAAAGACTCTAAAACATATTTAGATTGATTGCCATCTGGTGTTTCTAAACTTGGGCTCAGGTAATTATAACTTAACTCATAACCAATAGATTGCTGACGTCCGAAATAAAAATCTTGCTGTACTCTTCCATAAACACCATGCATTTTGTTTTTACCAAAATTAATTGGGGTGTAAGGCTCTGAAGCATCATCCCTTACCCAGTCAATAAAATCTGAAATACTACGGTAAAAATATCCTGTTTTCACTTGAAGGCCAGCTTTTTGATATTGAATATTCCCTTCGTAAGTCCAAGCATTTTCAGGTTGCAATAATTCATTTCCTATATTACCTGGACGTTGATCGAGGTACAAATCCGTAAAAGACGGGATACGCTGACCAGAACCAATGCTCGTTGAAAGCGTCCAAGCATCATTAATGAGGTAAGCTAAATCAATACCTGGATAGACTTGCCAATCATAATCAGTATTGTAATTAGCATACAAACCCGCTGATGTTCTAATTTTATCACCGATTTTTGTTTTCAGTTCTGCATAGGCTCCATGATTGTCGCGTTTGTGTTCACCGATATTCGAACTGTTGATTTCCTCTAAACGTGATTCCCAACCAAAACCGAAAGTTCCTATGTTTGTTTTAAGACTCGTATTTAATTCCATCATCAAGGCGTTTGTGTAATGTACAGACCTGCCTTTACTCAGATCACCCTTAAAATAACGATAATCATCTTCTCCGTATCGGTCACTAATTCGAGGCGAAATTGTAAAATTTCCCCAAGTATGTTTTGAAGAAAGGCTAAAAACAGAAGACTCAACAATTTCTTCTGAATTGACATCACCGGGGGCAGCGTAAAATCCGTTAGCTCCAAAGCGGCTGTAGGCATAACCTGCCATCGCCTGGATGCTGTTATTAGCATCAAAATCATAATGACCATTATAGAAAAGGCGTGTGTTTTTGGAAGCCGAATTATATCGCTGACCGTTATAATTGTTATGAGCGATAGATAAAAGTTGACTTTGTTTTTCTGATCCAAAAACGCCAGTCACCTCAGCTGATCCTCCACCGTAAATTCCAGAGCCATCACCTTCCTCCTTATTTTTGAAAGAGCTGCCAGCTTGGAGATTTGCCGTGACAGAAGAACGCCTTTCTTTTTTAGTCACAATATTAATCGCTCCTGTTAAGGCGTTGACACCATAAACTCTGGCTGCAGCACCTCTTAGAACTTCAATATGATGAATAGCACTCAAGGGCACCGGAATATTCATCATATTATGAGCCGTTTGTGAATCTATCATTTTCACACCATTAATGAGCACAATTGTTTGCTCAGAAGTACCACCATCAATTGCAACATCAGTTTGCGTTCCAAAAGGTCCTCTTTGTCGGATATCAACACCACTGATATAAGATAAAACTTCGTTAAGCGACTTGACAGGGAGCGCCTCAATTTGCTTTTGTGTCACCACTTGTATATCACGATTTATTTTATCAAATGGTGTATCCAATCGGTTGCCTTGTATCACAACCTCCTCTAATTCATCACGTTGTAAATTATGCGTTTGAATTGAATCTTTTTGTTGTGCATAGCCTGAAAAGAATGCTAAAACACCTGCAATAGTTAATACTTTCTTCATCATTTTTTAATACTAAAATTTAAAACTGAAGTGCAAATATTTGGATAAAAAAATTAGCTTTGGTAGTCCGAAATAAAAATAATGAGTAGTCCAGTTAAAGTCAGCTTTGAATCTTTTATAAAAATAGATCGCCGAAAAAAAGAAGCAGTTTATATGCAGATTGTCTATCAATTTATTAATGCCGTCAAAAGCAAGCTATTAGAAAATGATGACCGACTCCCTGGAAGCAGAAAGATTGCCGAAGAGCTGCAAGTTCATCGTAAAACGATAATAGCTGCTTTAGAGGAGTTACAAGAACAAGGTTGGGTAAAAACGCGACCTAATATTGGGACATTTGTAAAAAACCCAGAAATTTCATCAGTTGAATCAAAAAAAGTCAATGCTTTTCAGCAACCGCCAACAATTGCTCCCTTTCAATTTAGGAAAGAATTCATTTTAGACACACCTTTAGACAAACACCTAGAAAAGCTTTATTTTACGGATGGAACAGCAGACTATCGTGTTATTAACTCTGAAGAATTGGTTCGTTTTTACAGCTCAGTACTTCGCAGAAAAAAAAACGCTAAAACATTACCTATTACGAATGATGGTCAATTATTTTTCAGAGACCAATTGAGTTATTATCTGAATTTGACCAGAGGCTTTCATCTGTCTAGAAATTTTCTATTACCTGTGACTGGTTTGGAACAAATTCATTCTATATTATCACGTTTGCTCATCAGTTTAGGAGATGTAGTTTTAGTAGAAGAATTCAGTTATTTTTTACCCAATATGATTTTTAATCAGGCGGGAGCTCAAATGAAAACTGTGCCTGTTGATTCTGAAGGAATGGATATTGACTTTATTAAAAATAACTTTAAACCCGGGGAGATACGCTTGATATATATCAACACAAAATGCCAATATCCCACAACAGTCAGTCTTTCAGAGAATCGAAAAATACAATTACTGGAATTAGCTGAAGACTACAATTTTATTGTGATTGAGAATGATACCGATTTTGAATTTTCACTTATAAAAAATAAAAAAGAATCCTTATTCAGCAAGAATGGAGGAAAGCGCGTTATTTATGTGGGGACTTTCGGAAGATTTTTAAGCCCAGGTTTTCAAATGAACTTTCTAATTGCTCCAACGGACCTTTTAGAAGAAGCCTCTAAATATTTAAATATTTTTGGTAAACCAGATTTAATGATGGAAAAGGCTTTGGGAGAACTTATTCATCAAGGAGATATTCATCGCTATCAAAGAAAGTCTAAAAAAGTAATTACTGAACGAAAAGAATTCTTTGCCAATTTACTTCAAACGCACTTAAAAGATCAAATTACATTTAGCACTCCAGATTCAGGTTTGGCGTTTTGGATTCGGTTTAAAAACTTTTTCTCACTAACGCAACTTCAAAAAACGGCAAGAAAAAAAGAACTATTAATACCAAGTGTTTGTCTTTATCAAAACAAAAAAACAATTGCTTTACGACTTGGTTTTGCTCACCTTAATCCACAAGAAATGGAAACTTCTGTTGAGATACTTTCCCAAGCGTATTGGGAAGTTATCGATGAATTTTCAAGTTAAAATCGTTTAGATAAAAAAAGTCTTTTTTATTATATTTTGAATGATTTTTTTTGATAAAACTTTCTAGGAAACTAAATTAATTATAGTTGTAATGTCCAATGATTTTGAAATCAAATAAGCAATCTTCGATCACTTGACCTGCGCCGATATTATGAACAATTAAAGGTCTTTTTCCGTCACTAGATTTCAAATCAACCACGACACCAATGTGAGTCATTCCGTTGCTTAATCTCCATGCCACAACATCTCCAGGTTTATAATCATCGGGATTATTCGTGATTGGTAATTCAGTATTCATTCTTTTGAAAAACCTCATCAAATTCGGTACTCTTCTATGATCAATATTTTTATCAGTTGTGTTGAGTCCCCAAATTTGAGGATAATCCTTAAAATTAGCCTTCATATCTTCATGAACTAATTTCTGTAAGTCAATATTCATTTGACGATAAACTCTGATGATAACATCAGTGCAAACACCTTTACCTTCTGGCACATCACCATTTGGATAGTCTATTGAAAAGTAACTTGGATCGTATATTACCTCTTCATCAATGAGCTCAATCGCATGATCAGATAAAGTTTTTGTTGAGTTTTCAGTTTGAGAATATATAACAACTGAAAACGTGAAAATTATAAATAGAAATAACGCTTTCATATCTATAAAACGAAATATCAAATAAAGAATTGCATAGTAAGGCTAAATTTCAGAAAACTCATAATCATAATATTTCGTTAGATATGATTTCAATTGTACAAAGTATTTTATTTTTAGGATTAAATGTCAATTCGTTAATTGATTTTAATAATAATATAAAGTGAAAAAATCTTATAAGACAATAGCTATCGTTGGCTTTATCTCTAAAGGCTTTATCTATTTAGTTATTGGTTTTTTATCATTATTAGCTGCATTACAATTAGGTGGTGAAAGTTCTGGAACCAATCAAGCTTTGGCTTTTTTAAAAAGTCAACCTTTTGGACAAGTTATGCTTTTGCTTCTTGGTGCTGGCCTTCTATGTTATTCTGTATGGATGTTTTTACAAAGTATCAAAGACCCTGAAAATAGAGGCTCAAACAGAAATGCGAAACTACGTCGATTTAGTCTTTTCACCACAGGTTTAGTTTATACAGCCGTTGCTGTTATGGCTTTTTACCATTTATTGACGAGTTCTTACAAGGGTGATTCTCAAACGAAATATATGAGTTTTATAGATCCGACTGTATTATCTTATATTTTTATTGGAATTGGAATCGTTCTCTTAGTACAAGGAATTATTCTTATTATTGGTGCTTTTAAAGGTGGTTTGTTAGACCAGTTTAATTTAGAAGGGCAAAAACATCATAAAATCATCAGATCGGTTGGAAGGTTTGGATTTTATGCGCGAGCGTTTGTTGTGCTTATTATCGCTTATTTCTTTTTACGTGCTGGTATTTATACTGGCAACCATGACATCAAAGGCATGCAAGATGCTTTTGCCTTTATGGATCAATCAACATTTGGCAGAGTGTTGATGGCAATTACAGCAATAGGATTTATTTCTTATGGTGCATTTTTTGTTTTCCTGACAAGATTTAGAAGTTTTGAAGAGAATTAGCTTTCATCATTTGAATTTTAATTCATCGCTAAAAATGCAAATTTAGAGAAAAAATTGTCAAAAGTTTCACTAAGTTTTTTTGATGAATACAAGGCTAAAATTAAAGGAAGATATTTATTGTTGGGGATTGAGAATTTTCAAAACCTCATTCACTTTTTCTTCAGTATAGCTGTTCACCTTTTTGTGGTTTGGCATCCAGCCTTTCATAAATCTCATAAAATCGGCAACAGCAAAAGGATGCAACTTTCTCCACTCCTGCTCTAATTTTTCATATTCTTCAAGACTCATAGAGTTTAAACAAAGATTTTTAAGCACATCAAAATAAAAATTCAGAATCTCTTTTTCATATTTCTGACACTCTTCCGAAGTTAAACAACTCCCTATTAAATAGGCTACATCTTTCATCCCACAACCACCGCCGACATATTGAAAATCGACTGCAGCCACTTGTTTTTCGTTTTGTGAAAAACAAAAATTTGCTACTTTGGCATCACCATGAACAAGAGTTTGGTATTGACAGTTATTAAGTAAATCATCAATGCGCTTAGCTTTATCCTTTAAAGGAGAAAGCTCCATTTTATTAAATTCCTCAGGTCGAGTCGCCAAATGCCAATAAGTCCCAATTTTCCAGAGTCCGTTTGGTGATTTGTTTAAAAATGTAGCGTGAAAATGAGCAAGCCAACGCAAACAAAGTTTTACTTCAGTTAGTTGTAAATACTCCTTTCGCAAAGGAAAAAAATGATCCAAATCCTCCAAGACAATCCACTGTTTTTGTTCTTGCGATAACGATCCTAAAAATTGTGGCGTCCGACAATCGACTGAGCAATTTTTGTTAAAATTTTTATACCAATTTGTTTCTACTTTGTATGATTTCACTTTTCGTTGATGCGAAATATCGGTATTCCAACCTCTCGGATGCGTTTTGACTTTTTCTAATCTAATCTGTTTCACCACAACAGATCCATATGCTGATCCGTATAACTGAAATCGAGAAATCTTCCCATATCCACTCCATAAAGATTGTATAACCTCAGTTTCTTGACAATCTTTTGCTTTCAATAGCTTTTGTAAATATGATTTGAATTCAGGGTGCATTGATCCCATATAGTTTTGAAAAACAAACTTAAATAAATAAGTGAAAGTTCTCTACAAACAACTGCTTGTAAGCTAAAATATAAACTTTATTCTTGATCTACTTCCCGATGCAGAAATTTGCAAAGATATTACCCAAGAGCTCATCATTTGTGACTTCACCTGTGATTTCTCCGAAATGATAAAGCGCTTGACGTAAGTCAATAGCCAATAAATCTGTGGTTAAACCTTGGTTTAAACCTTTCTGAACTTCATTGATTTCTTTAAGTGCGGCTTGTAATGAAGCATAATGTCTCGCATTGGTTACAATCGCATCTTGAGATTGTAAAGCGCCTGTATCTACAAGTGATGTCAACTTTTCCTTTAAATCTTCAATGCCTTGTTTCTCTTTTGCTGAAATAAAATGAATGTCATCAAATTCTAACTGTAAAACTTCTTTTTGATCTCCAGTTAACCCATCAAGTTTATTGGCAATGACCAAAATAGGTTTATGTGAAAATTCTGATTTCAACTTCTCAATTTCAGTTTTTAAACTATCCAGGCTTGGTGTTTCTGAATCATTATTAAATAATGACGGGCTGTCAATTAAGCGTAAAACAATTTGAGATTGTTCTATTTTTTCAAAGGTTTTCTTGATTCCTAAACCTTCAATTTTATCATCAGTCACACGGATGCCTGCTGTATCAATAAATCTAAAACCTATGCCGTTAATCGATATCTCGTCTTCAATACTATCTCTTGTTGTCCCTGCGATATCACTGACAATGGCTCTTTCTTCATTTAAAAAAGCATTTAATAAGGTTGATTTCCCCACATTAGGCTCACCAACAATTGCAACAGGAATTCCCTTCTTCAAAACATTCCCAACCGCAAAAGAATCAATGAGATATTGAAGTGTTTTCTGAATTTTTAAGATTAAATTCTGAAATTGCTCTCTATTGGCAAACTCAACATCTTCTTCAGAAAAATCGAGTTCAAGCTCTATTAAAGAAGCAAAATCAAGTAATTCTTGCCTTAATTCTTTGAGTTGATTTGAAAATCCGCCACGCATTTGCTGCATTGCCATTTGGTGTGAAGCTGCGTTATCACTCGCAATCAAATCAGCAACGGCTTCAGCCTGACTCAAGTCCATTTTTCCATTAAGAAAAGCTCTCATGGTAAATTCGCCAGCATTGGCAACGCGACAACCTTTTTGAACTAATAACTGTATGACTTCATTTAAGATAAAGTAACTGCCATGACATGAAATTTCGACACTTGGTTCACCAGTGTAGGAGCGTTGACCTTTAAAAACTGTGACTAAAGCTTCATCAATTACGCGATCACCATCTTTGATTAATCCTAGTTGTACTGAATGCGAAGCTTGATCAAGAAGTGATTTTCGTGAACGACTAAAAAAAATAGAATTGCAATAGTCAATTGCGTTTAATCCGCTAACTCTAATGATACCTATCGCTCCGCTTCCTGATGGTGTTGCTAATGCAACAATTGTGTCTTGAATTGTCATGCTGCAAAGTTACAGACATATATTGAATTTATAAAAAAACTGAAAATTCTTATTTAGCATCTTATAAAGTAGGTCATCTTGCCTTGAATTTATTTCAATAATTCAGGAAATTTAGCTTTAAATCTTTCAAAACGAGGATTAGAGACATTTAAAATATAAGGATTATTGGGATGCTTCTTTTTATAATCTTGATGATAATCTTCACCTCTCCAAAATTTCTGAAATGGCATCACTTCAGCAGCAATAGGCTTGTCGTATTCTTTTTGTAATGCTTCAATTTTATTTTGAATAATGTCTTTCTGTTTCTGGTTTTGATAAAAAATAATTGAGCGATACTGCGAGCCAATATCTGGGCCTTGACCATTTTTTTGAGTCACATTTTGAGAACCAAAGTAAACATCGACTAAGGTTTCAAAATCGATAAGTTCAGGATCATAAATAATTTCTACAGCCTCAGCATGACCAGTTGTGCCAGTGTTACTCAACTCATAAGTTGGGTTTTCTGTATGCCCGCCAGCATAACCTGATATTGATTCTTTAACGCCTTTTACACTTTCATAAACTGCTTCAACGCACCAAAAGCATCCGCTTGCAAAATAAGCTTTTTTATAGCCTTCATTTGTTTCAGAAACTTCAATTGGTTCTTTGTCATAAAGCACTTTTTGTTTTGAGTTTTGATTTTGCGCAGAATTATTCTGGCAACTCATTAGCATAAGACCAAAAACTGCAATAAATATATTTTTCATCATTTAGATATTTTTAATGGATAATATTTCTAAGTTTGTGACTTTATAATTTTAAATAAAGTATAAATTTAAGCATTGCTTTTGAAGTTTTAAATTAACACTCTGTAACAAAGTCTTAAATTTAAAGTCTAACTATTGAAACAAATTAAACACTTATATTAATAATCAATACTATGGAAGTACATCAAAAAGCGCAGCGTGAAGACACACAAATTATCATGTTTACGCATTTATCTCAGCTCCTCAACTTATTTACAGGTTTTGGTGGTTTAATTGCACCACTCATTATTTGGTTGGTTAAAAAAGATGAAATCATTAACCTTGATGAGGAAGGAAAGAAAGTTTTAAACTTTCAAATCACCATGCTTATTGCAGCAATAGTAGCAATTCCTTTGACCTTAATCTTGATCGGTTTTGTTATTATATTTGCAGTCGGACTTTTAACTTTAATATTTCCAATTATCAATGCGGTTAAAGCTAATAAAGGTGAATCAACAAGTTATCCGCTTTCATTTAAATTTCTAAAATAACTCAAAAGAGTTTTTATCTTTAATTGAAAAACAACAAAGTATAAAAAAAGCCGTATCGAACTCGATACGGCTTTTTTGTCAATGTATCATAACTCTCTTACGAGTTGCTCAGCATTACTGGCATCACAAGCATCGTGATTGTTTCTCCTTCTTCGAGTCCATCAACTGGCGTTAAAATACCAGCACGATTTGGTAAACTCATTCGTAACTGAACTTGATCAGCGGTTAAATTCCCTAACATTTCGATTAAGAATTTTGAGTTAAACCCAATCTCGATATCGTCACCTTGGTAATCACAAGTTAAACGTTCTTTAGCTCGATTAGAGTAATCAACATCTTCTGCTGAAATATGAAGCTCAGAACCAGCGATTTTTAATCTGATCTGGTGTGTTGTTTTATTTGAGAAAATAGAAACACGTTTTACAGAATTCAAAAACTGTGATTTATCAACCACCAATACATTCGGGTTTTCTTGCGGAATCACAGCTTCGTAGTTTGGGTATTTCCCATCAACCAAACGACAAGTTAACTGAATGTCTTCAAAAATAAACTTTGCGTTAGATTCGTTATATTCAATTTTAACGTCATTTTCTTCACCTTGTAATGTGTTTCTGAGTATCGTTAAAGGTTTTTTAGGCATGATGAATTCAGTAGCTTTTTCAACTACCTTGTCAGCTCTATGGTACTTTACAAGTTTATGTGCATCTGTGCCAACAAAAGTAGTTCCTTGCTCGTTCATCTGAAAAAGAACACCGTTCATCACAGGACGCAAATCGTCATTACCTGTTGCAAAAAGTGTCTTATGAATTGCTGTCGCTAAGATATCACCTTGAATATCTGTCGTCATCGCGTCTTCAACCTCAATTTCGTTAGGGTAATCCTCAGCATCTGCGTAAGCAATTTCGTATTTACCCTGATCAGAACTGATCTCTAAAGTATTGTTTTCATTCACAACAAATGTTAAGGGTTGCTCAGGAAAAGTTTTGAGTGTATCTAAAATTAACTTTGCAGGGACAGCAATACTACCTTCATCAGTTGTTTCAATCTCTAAAGTTGAGGTGATTGTTGTCTCCAAGTCAGAGGCTGTCATACTTAATTTTCCACTGCTAATTTCAAACAAGAAATTATCTAAAATTGGTAAAGTATTGTTGTTATTGAGCACACCGCCTAGAAGTTGTAGCTTTTTAAGCATATGGCTACTCGAGACTATAAATTTCATAGGATTCAAAATTAATTTAATACAAATATATTTTATATATCAGATTATTAAAAGCAATTTCTGTTTATTTTAATTTTCATGTCACAAAAATCAATACTTGACCTCATCTCATAAAAAAAAGCTGTCCAACTCACTCGGACAGCTCAAACCTCACTTCACATTAAAGTTTTAATATTTTTTTATAGGCCGGGATAAAATAAAGGTGGTGTATCAGCATTGATAGAAGCACTCACACTTTTAAGTGATTCTTCATTAAAAGATGAATCCATAAATTGTCCGTTAAGCTTGAGTTTGACTTTTGCAGTCGCAACATTATTTCCATTAAGCGGCCCGTGAGAAGCGTGGAGAACCTCAATCTGACCGCTAACGGAAAAATACATTCCATTATCTAAATGCGATATATAAGCTCCTGAACTATCATCAGCATCACTGTTAATAGCTGTAACAATCTCACCGTTTATTTCGATAAGTGTAAGATTCATAATATGATTACCTGACGAACTACTTCCATTAACAATATAAACACCTGACACACCATCAACTTCAGTATCTTCAGGGTCTGTCGAATAAACAGCATAAGCCATATCTTCAGGTGCGCTTGTGTAAGACCCTACGCCATCAATATTGTATTCGTAACTTCCATAACCATCGTTACCTCCTGGATCAGGATTTCCTGAATCATCATCACTGCTACATGAGAAGGTAAAGAAGGCGAGAACAAATGCTGATAGGATAATGTTTAAATTTTTCATAGTATATTATGTGTTTAAATATTAGTTATTTATTTTAAAAAAACAGCAGCACAATAATCTGATTTTAGTGGATTTCTGATTTATAAAATTTTCGCAACTATTATAATAATAGAATTAATTTCATGACTAATAATCTTCAGATCAAGATGCTGCTGCACCTAAAAATTGTCTTTAAAGTTGGTAAGAAAAATTAGTTCTAAATCGACTCACACAACTCCACAAATATCTGAAAATCAATAGATTTAAATTTACAAAATGTATAAACGCATACAAATAATGTATATCTGGATGAAATTGCTTTATGCCTTGTATTTTGACGAGCGTCAAACCTTTGTAAACTCAACTCAATTTACATTTAACTAAATCCTTATCAAGATTTAAAAATTAACTTTGTATAGCTGTAAGACTTCATTTATATTTACGAAAATTCTTAGTATAATGAAATATTTAAGCCTTTTGTTCGCGTTTTTATCTTTGACTTCTTGTCAAGAAAATCAAAAAAAAGATTCTGAACAAAAACAAGTTGAAACATCAAGTCAGGTTGAAACTCAAAAAAAACCCATTTTACATTCAATAGCAGAAGCTCACGGCATCAAAAATTGGGATGAAATCAATTCTTTAGAATACACTTTTAATATTGATAGAGGAGGAAATCACATGGAACGCTCATGGATTTGGAATCCAAAAACTGGCGAGGTCCAAATGATGATTGATGATCAAAAGACAAAGTTCAACACCAATAATGTTGATGACGATTTAGCTGAAGCACATCAAAAATTTATCAATGATAAATACTGGTTACTTTTCCCTTTTCAACTTGTCTGGGATGATGGATTTTCTCACGAAATTAATGAAAACATCAAAGCGCCAATAAGTGGTGATGAAAGTACACAAGTCACAATTCAATACAACAAAAATGATGGCTACACACCTGGTGACAAATACAAGCTTTATATTGATAAGTCTCACCAAATTCAAGAATGGGGTTATTATCCTGGCGGACAAGATGAACCTGCTACTGAAACTACTTGGGAAGATTACACAACTCAAAAAGGTTTAAAAATTTCGCAAATGCATCAAAATAAAGATGCCTCATTTAAGCTCTATTTTACAGATTTAAAAATAAATTAATGATTTACGAAAACTCACTTCAATTCGCTGAAAAATTAGATCAGAATGATTCTTTAAAACATTTCAGAAACGAATTTTATATCCCTCAAAAAGAAAATGGTGAAGATAAAATTTACCTCTGCGGAAATTCTTTAGGCTTACAAGCAAAACAAACGCAAAATTACATACAAAAAGAACTCAAGGATTGGGCAAAACTCGGTGTTGACGGTCACACAGATGCTGAACATGCATGGAAACCTTATCACGAATTTCTCACAAATTCAATGTCAAAAATTGTAGGTGCAAAACCTGAAGAAGTTGTTATCATGAATACCTTAACAACCAATTTGCATCTGATGATGGTTTCGTTTTATCAACCAACACATAAAAGACATAAAATCATCATTGAAAGCGATGCTTTCCCTTCTGATAAATATGCTGTAGAATCACAGATTAAACACCATGGTTTTGACCCTTCAGATTCTCTTTTGCTTTGGCAGCCTAGAGAAGGTGAAAATCTCTGTCGTTATGAAGATTTAGAAAAAATATTAGACGACAATAAAGACGAAGTTGCTTTGGTGATGATCGGTAGCACAAATTACTACTCTGGTCAATCTTTTAATCTCAAAAAAATCACAGAACTCGGACATCAACATAATGCAAAAGTTGGTTTTGATTTAGCGCATGGCGCAGGAAATATACAACCAAACCTCCACGAAAGCAATGCAGATTTCGCCGTGTGGTGTACTTACAAATATCTGAATTCAGGCCCAGGAAGTTTGGGCGGTTGTTTTGTTCATGAACGCCATGCTAATAACCCTGAACTTAACAGATTTGCTGGCTGGTGGGGACATGACAAAGCCACGCGTTTTAATATGCGTAAAGACTTTTCTCCAATTCCTGGTGCTGAAGGTTGGCAACTCAGTAATCCACCAATTTTATCAATGGCAGCCATTCGCGCATCACTAGATATTTTTGAAAAAGCTGGTTTTGAAAATCTTAGAAAAAAATCGGTTCAACTCACTGGATTTTTAGAATTTTTAGTCAAAGAACTCAATAATGATAAAATCAATATCATTACACCCGAAAATCCTGAAGAACGTGGTTGTCAATTGTCATTTCAAATCAAAGATGCCGATAAATCACTTTTTGAAAAACTGACTGAAGCTGGAGTTGTCGCTGATTGGCGTGAACCAGATGTCATTCGTATTGCACCAACACCACTCTACAATTCATTTCAAGATGTTTACAATTTTATACAAATTCTAAAAAAACTGCTTAATGAAAAATAGAGAACACTTACTCATTATCGGTGCTGGCCTTTGTGGTTCATTACTAGCTTTGAGAATGGCGCAACATGGTTACAAAATTACTTTGGTTGAAAAAAGACCAGATTTAAGAAAAGAAAAATTATCGGCAGGTCGTTCTATTAACCTTGCTTTTTCTGATCGAGCTTACAAAGCCTTTCAATTGGTTGGTCTTCATGAAAAAGTTGCAGAACTTTTTATTCCAATGCATGGCCGAATGCTTCACAGCCCTGATAGCGAAACATTTTTATCTAAATATAGCGGCCGTGATAATGAATATATCAACTCTATTTCAAGAACGGATCTAAATGCACTCTTGCTGAATGAAGTCGAAAAATTTGATAATGTTAATATCATTTTTAGCCATTCATGTCAACATCTCGATTTAGAAAATTCAATAGGCGTTTTCTTTGATGAAAAAAATCAACAAGAAATCAATCTAAAAGCAGATTATATTTTTGGAACTGATGGTGCCGGATCTGCAGTAAGGCAAAGTATGCAAGCACAAAAAGACTTTTTATTCAGTCATTCACAAGAATTCCTAACGCATGCTTATAAAGAATTGCGCTTTCCGCCTAATAAAAATAATGATTACGCTATCGAGAAAAATGCTTTACACATTTGGCCAAGAGGTGAAAATATGTTGATAGCCTTACCTAACCCAGACCAGAGCTTTACAGTGACCTTATTTTTAGCTTATGAAGGCGGCGAGTATAACTTCAATAATCTCACAAACCCTGAAATTGTTGAGGAGTACTTCAGAAAAGTTTACCCTGATGCTTATGAGATTTTACCCAATTTAAAAACAGAGTTTTTCGAGAACCCAACCTCACCACTTGGCACAGTCAAGTGCTCACCTTGGTATTATAATAAATCAATTTTGATGGGTGATGCCGCACATGCTATAGTTCCTTTTTATGGGCAAGGTATGAATGCTTCTTTTGAAGATGTTTTTGTTTTTGATGAATGTCTTCACGACCAGAATTTTGATCTTGACAAAACATTTGTTAGCTTTTCAAAAAAGAGAAAAGAAGATGCTGATGCCATTGCAAATTTAGCACTTGACAATTTCTATGAGATGAAGTCGCATACTGCTCAAGATTTATTTTTAAGAAAAAGAAAGATTGAATTGGCTTTGGAAAAGGAATTTCCTGAGGCTTATGCTTCTAAATATTCTCTGGTAACCTTTAAAGAAGAGATACCTTATAAAGAAGCCATGGAAAAAGGCCGTGCACAAGATAAAGCCATTTTGAGTTTATTAAAACACGAAAAGCTTAATGAACATCAAAGTTTAGAAGAGCAATTAAAATTGATAAATAAAACAACACAACAACTCCGTGAAGGAGATTTTTTATTAGAAAATTAAAATATGATGGGAAATAAACTCGTAGAAGGAAAAGCAGAACCACGTGGTGCATATCCGCACATCAAACGTGTCGGAGATTTTTTATTTATCTCAGGAACAAGTTCTCGCCTACCCGATAATAGCATTGGTGGCGTTCATAAAGTTGATGAAATGGGAAGCCTCACAATCGATATTAAAGAGCAGACAAAAATTGTGCTTGATAATATTAAAGATTATTTGGCTGAAGAAAACGCAACACTTGATGATGTGGTTGATGTAACAACATTTCTTGTCAACATGAATGATTTCGCAGGTTACAATCAGGTTTATGCAGAATATTTTGATGCTGAAAACGGACCGGCTCGCACAACTGTTGCTGTGCATCAATTACCTCATCCACATTTAGTGATCGAAATAAAAGCAATGGCTTATAAACCATTAAAATAAAAAGAGAAAGAGAATGCAAAAGATTTTACATTTTATCAATGGTAAGTTTAAAGCTTCAATTTCTGATAAATGGCTAAATAATTACAATCCTGCTGAAGGGAAAGTTTATAGCCAAATCGCTGATGCTGACGAACAAGATGTTGAATTGGCTTATCAAGCAGCAAAGAATGCATTTAAAGATTGGTCTAAGACAAGCATTGAAAACCGCAGTAAAATCTTAATGAAAATCGCAGATCTCATCGATGAGAATTTCGAAAAACTAGCGCAAGCTGAATCTATTGATAATGGGAAACCATTAAACTTAGCCAAAGCTGTTGACATCCCACGTGCTGCTGCAAACTTTAGATTTTATGCAAATGCCATTACACAATTTAGCGGAAAAGCATATGAAAGTCAGGGTTTAAACACGCAAAACATCACACTCAATCAAGCCATTGGTGTTGTGGGTTGCATCTCTCCTTGGAACTTGCCTCTGTATTTATTTTCTTGGAAAATTGCGCCAGCTTTAGCGGCTGGAAATACTGTTGTGGCAAAACCTAGTGAAATCACACCAATGACGGCTTTTATGCTTGCTGATATTTGTCAGAAAGCAGGTTTGCCTAATGGCGTTCTCAATATCGTTCATGGTCGCGGACAAACAGCTGGGCAAGCCATTGTTGCGCATCCTGATATTAAAGCGATTAGTTTTACAGGTGGCACGGCTACAGGTCAGCATATTGCCAAGACAACGGCGCCGATGTTTAAAAAATTATCCCTCGAACTTGGTGGTAAAAATCCAAACTTAATTTTTGCTGACTGCGATTACGACAAAATGTTGGCTACAACCGTCAAATCATCATTTGCCAATCAAGGACAGATTTGTTTATGCGGTAGCCGAATTTATGTTGAAGACAAAATCTACGACAAATTCAAAACAGATTTTATCAAAAAAACAAAAGCCTTAAAAATTGGTTATCCTTTAGATAAATCAACAAATTTTGGTGCACTTGTTTCAAAAGAACATCTAGATAAAGTAGCCTCATATATTGAAATCGCTAAAGAAGAAGGTGCTAAAGTTTTAGCAGGCGGACAAAAAGTAAAAGTTGAAAACTTTGAAAAGGGTTATTATTTTGAACCCACAATTTTAGAAGTCAAAGACAATCAATGTCGCGTTAATCAAGAAGAAATTTTTGGCCCTGTGGTGAGCCTCATGAAATTTTCATCAGATAATGAAGCACTTCAACTGGCAAATGAAACCAAATACGGACTTTCAGCGACTGTATGGACAAACAACCTCAACAGAAGTATGCGTTTTTCAAAAGAAATCAATGCAGGCATTGTATGGATAAACACTTGGCTTAATCGTGATTTAAGAACACCTTTTGGCGGCATTAAGCAAAGTGGTGTTGGCCGTGAAGGCGGTTTTGATGCCCTAAAGTTCTTTACGGAACAAAAAAATATTTGTATCACTTATGAATAAAATAGAAATGAATATATCTTTTAAAAATAAAAATGCACTACTATGCGGAAGTACAGCCGGAATTGGCAAAGCAACTGCTGAAATAATGGCAAAACTAGGTGCTAATATCACTTTAGTTGCAAGAGATGAAGACAAGTTGAAAGACACTTTGAATTCACTATCGCAAGACGACAATCAAGAACATGATTATCTCGTCGCTGATTTTTCAAATCCAGAAGAATTAAGAGAAAAAATCAATCATAAAGTTGAAAACAAAACTTTTCATATTTTATTAAATAATACTGGCGGCCCTAAAGGCGGTGCTATTTATGAAGCTGGAACAGATGAGTTCGACAAAGCTTTCAAAATGCATGTGATTTGCAATCAAATATTGGCACAAGCCGCTGTTCCTGGCATGAAAAAAGATAATTATGGCCGAATTATCAATATTATCTCAACATCCGTCAAACAGCCTATAGACGGACTTGGCGTCAGTAACACCATACGTGGCGCTGTTGCAAGCTGGAGTAAAACCATGGCAAACGAACTTGGTCAATTTGGGATTACTGTCAACAATGTTTTACCTGGATTTACAGCCACAGGACGTTTAGATAGCATCATTTCCAACAAAGCAAAAAAGAACCAAAAGTCTGAAGAAGAAACCGCAGAAATGATGAAATCGCTCGTGCCTGCCAAACGCTTCGGTCAGCCTGAAGAAGTTGCACAAGCTGTTGTTTTTCTCTCTTCTGAACTTGCCGGTTACATCAATGGTATCAATTTACCTGTTGATGGCGGTCGTACAAAAACATTATAATATTCTCACTTAAACTTCATCAAAATGTCACGTAAACTTCGTATCAATGGTCATTCGCATTTATTGCCTTATCCTGAGGAAATTCCTGATTTTATGCGTGAAAAAGAAATCTTCTGGATAGATAAGGATAAAAAATATATGCTTCAAAAAAACTGGAAGCGACCAGTCACAGATTCTAGTTTTTTCCTTAACGAAAAATTGGAATGGATGGAGCGCTATAAAATTGACCATGCCGTTGTGCTGAATTTATCACAACTTTATGGCAACGGCTTGCGCGTGGAAGAGATGAAAAAAGCTTTACGTTTTCAAAATGACTTTAATGCCAATGTTCAACAAAAACATCCTGATAAATTTACATGTGGTTTTGTTGTGCATCCTGCTTTTGTCAGAAGTGCTTTATGGGAAATTGAACGCTGTGTTGAAGAATTAGATTTAAAACTTCTTTGCCTACCAACGCATTATATGGACAGTATAGGAACTTGGCGTTGTATTTTTGATGAAGAAAACGAACCTATTTTTGAACTTGCCAGCAAGTATAATCTCGCCGTAGAAATTCATCCTTATGATGGTGAAAAATTTATAAAATTAGAAAATACGGCTTGGCGTTTTCACCTCATCTGGATGTTGGCCCAATGTGCAGATGCTTACCATTTTTTAACCTTGAATGGTTATCCTGATAAATACCCGAATATGCGTGTTTGTTTTGCTCATGGCGGACAGTTGGCTCAAATCAATCTCGGCCGTCGCATCCAAGGTTTTGATGGCAGGCCTGATTTATTTGAAGGAAAAACACACCCAAGAAAATCAGTTGGTCATAAAAATATCTTTTTTGATACTTTAGTTCACGATACAAGATCATTACAGTTGTTACTTGAAAATCAAAAAAGCAAGCAGATCATCGCAGGTCTTGATGATCCTTATCCTTTGGGAGAGATGGAAAGTGAACCTCAGTCTTCATATCCAGGAAAAATATTAGATTTGGCTTTAGAAGAAAAAATTATCACCTCAACTGAAAAAGATGAAATTTGGGAAGATAATGTGCTTCAATGGCTTTTTGGTGATGATGAAAAAGCAAAAAAAGAACTTATCAATAAAATTTTGAGCTAATGGATTTCTTAGACGATGACCTTCTTGATTATGTCACTTCTCATTCTGAAGATGAGCCTCAACTTTTAAAAGAATTAAACAGAGAAACTTGGCAGAAAGTCTTACAACCCAGAATGCTAAGCGGTCATTATCAAGGTCGTTTACTCAGTTTAATTTCTAAATTATGTCAGCCCAAATCAATTTTAGAAATTGGGACTTACACAGGTTATTCAGCATTGAGTTTAGCTGAAGGTTTGGCTAAAGATGGCGTTTTGCATACGATTGATAGAAATGAAGAATTACACGATTTACAACGTAAGTATTTTGATAAAAGTGATTTTTCAGATCAAATAAAGCAATACGTTGGCGATGCCAAAAAAGTGATTCCTAAAATATCTGGAAACTTTGATCTGGCTTTTATTGATGCAGATAAAAGTTCATACCCCAAGTATTTTGAACTCATCGTTGATAGATTAAATCCAGGAGGCCTCATTTTATCAGACAATGTTTTGTGGAGCGGTAAAGTGATTGAAAAACTTGATCCAAAAGATAAAGACACAAAAGCTTTACTTGAATACAATAAAATTTTAAAAGATGACAAACGCGTAGAAACAGTTATTTTGCCAATTCGTGATGGCTTAACGCTATCGAGAAAAGTTTAAGAAGCTGTATTTTTTAAAGTATTATTATGGTTTAGAAAGCGATTTTATTCTGAGGCTAAAATTTGTATTTTAATTCTACTAGAAAAGTTCGAGGTAAAGTAAAAACCTGATTTGTCAGTAGTAAATTATTAGCAAATGTATTTCTAGTGATGACTCCATTATCAAATATATTTCTAAAATTTAAGCTATAAGATAACTTAGTATTTGGTTTAGAGTATCCTAAATAAAGATTTTGTAATGTATAATTCTGTGTATCATCATTGAAATCATTAACGAAGCTTGTTGAAAAATCTGTTTTAAAAATAAAGTTTTTTAAGAACCTCGTATCAAAGTCTAAAGAAATAATATTCTCATTGAATTTAGAGTCAATGTCAGATAAGACTTGAGTTCCAAGATGCTTATAACTTAGACTCAATTGCGTGCGTTTACTCAATTTCAATAACCATTTACTGCTTAAGCTGTACTCAAATGAATTAATCTTATCTATCTCTTCATTGATAATTTGGTTATTTTTAAACCATTCTAAATATACATCAAATTCAAAACTGGTTTTATTAAATATTAATCCATAATTAGTATTTAAACTTAAATTTTCTTCAGCCGAGTTTAATATAACAGGTGTGTTTAAACGATTGATACCACTTTGTATAATATTATTATTTTCAGTAGGATTATTTAAACTATAATCCAAAGTGACATCGATAAAATAACTATCCATGTTTTCATAATCACTATAGTAAAGACTAAAATTGTGAGAGCGTACATCAGTTAAATTAGGGTTCCCTTGCAATACAGAATTAAAACCAGTCAATTTTAGATTTTCTAAATAACTGAAATCATTTAAGTATCTATTCGTATAGTCGTAATTAAATTTTAAACTTACATCATCTTTTATTTTGAAGTCAATATCTAATTTAGGTTCTATAAACAAATCAGTGCTTTCAACTAAGGCTCGCTTGAAGTTATAATAATGTGGCTTAGCTTCTATGAAAAATTCAAATTTACCTAATTGAGTTTTAATCCCTATTCCAGCATTAAAATCAATAAGCTTTTGAAGGTTATTGTTACCTATTTCAGTAAAATCTATAGCTTCATCGTCGCTCAAAATTTGACTGATATCATTTCTTATAGTAGAATTTTTATGATTTAAACCCACATTAAAAAACAAATGAAAATACCTGTTTGTAATCCAGTAATCCTTTATGAGAAAATTAAAATTTTCAGATCTTATTTTATTTTTCTGTTTTATCTGATAATCATCTGCTTCATTAAGTGGCAGAAATTCTTCCAAAAAAATGTTATTGCTTAACCATCGATCTGTTGAATTTGAATTCGTTATATTATGCTGAAAAGCCAAGCCCATAGTATGCTTGTCATTTAGTCTAAAATAACCTTCAATATTTTGTGAAAAACTATTTCTTTTACCATCTACATCCGTTAAAAATTCATTGTTGTTTTCCGAACTTGATATTGATTGCTTTGAAAAACCTGAATTATTATGAAGATAGTTTACATTATATTTCCATTTTTGACGAGTATTTGGATTATAATCAAGTTTAAAATTGAACATCGCAGAAATTTTATCTGTATCTCCTAAATCATCTCTACTCTCAATAATAGGCTCATTCCCTAGATACTCTCGTGTGGAAATAGCTTTTTCTACAATATCGTTATTTGAGTAAATAGCATATCCAGAAACTGTAAACTTATCATTGAATTCTTTCTGAACATTTAAAGCTGAGAATCTTGTCGTCGACTTATAACGTTCATTATTACTTGATGCAAAAGACATTAAATTGTTCGATAAATTATTGCGCTTGAACAAATTACTTGAACCACCAACCAACCTTGATAAATCACTAAAAGTTATACTGCTATTATTGAAGTTATTAATATCACCTATAAAACTAAAGTTTGATTTAGGGTTATACTTGAACAAAGCAGGATGTATTCTATAATATTCATCTAAACCTATTCCTACTTCAATATCTCCAAATGCAAAATTTTTTTTATCTTCTTTTAAAACGACATTCAAAGCTAAATCTTCATTATCGGCTAAGTTTCTTAATAATTCTGATTCTTTATAATCAGAAATAATTTCAATCTTATCCATAACATCTGCAGGAATATTTTCGATAGCCAATTTTGTACTCCCATCAAAAAACAACTTCCCTTCTACCAGCAATTTGGTGACAGCCTTGCCCTGAATTTTAATAACGTTATCTTCAACCTTAATACCAGGCAATTTAGCCAAGACATCCTCCATTTTAAACTCATTACCATTGGTGAAAGATTTGAGATTATAAGTAATGGTGTCCTTACTTTTCTTTATGGGCTCGTATTTATAGTTGATAACAACTTCATCTAAACTTTCATTTTTAGCATTTAGCTCAATGTTATAGTCAGATTTACTATCAGAGAAGAGAACTGTTTTATTAATGGTTTCATAACCTAAATGTGAAATATTGAGCTCATAAGTTACATCCTTTTCTAGCACAAGTTTAAAAAAGCCTTGGCTGTCAGAAATTGTATATTTTACTTTGTGATGATTTTGCTGAGGCTTAGCAATTAAAGAAACATTATTTATGGTTTTTTTTAGGCTATCCACTATTTTACCACTAACTGTCAAGGTATTATCTTGAGCCATGGCGGTAATAGTAAAAAAAAGCAAAAAGCTTATTGCTAATGTGTTTTTTAAATTCATTAATTATATAAAATGTTAACAGCATTAATCTTTACGCCAACGCTTTTCATCCTCAGCAGCAAGTTTTTCAAATTCTTCTTCAGTAATAAGTTTTTTTCGTTTTAATCTAGGTATTTCGTTTTCTTTATTTTTTTGTTCCTTATCAAAAAATTTAATTTTTTTAACGCCATAAGTATAGTCATCACTTTGTAGTTCAATGATCAGCCCAGGTAAATCGCCAAAACCTGCAGGACCAAAACTATAAGGCAGTTGAGGCGTGTACCAAGCTGTAAAACTGTGGTTAAAAGCTTTTCCTTTAGGATTTGTTGTCGTGTACGAAGTGGTCGCTTTAAAACAAGTATAATCTCCAATGACTTTAGTCTCGTCTTGCAATTCCCATTCATGATAAGGTCGAGACACCAAAAACTCCCCAAAGCTTTCTTGTAGTTCTTCAGTAATATAATTATGAGGTTGTTGTTTGATTCTGCCATAATAGCCTGATTTACGTATTGCAAAACTAGCTGCCCTATTATCTGAAAACAGCTTTTTTTCTAAATAAAAAACTGAAATGGAGTCATTTAGAATTAAAGAAAAATCAAGTTCCGATGCTATTGATTCTGCTTCAGCAACCAATCCTGGTCTATATTTCTCGTAAACTTCATAAATCTTTTTACTTTTATCAAAATGTATGTTTATTACATAACTAACTTTAGCTTTAGCATATTGTAGTTTAGATTGACAAAAACCTATTTTACTTATTATTAATAATAATACTAATATAAATAGCTTATTTATTTTCATAATTAATTATGTCATTTTTAAGAATTCAACTTATCTTCAGTATATTTTTCATTTAATTTTTGAAAAACTGTATAACAAATACTTCCGAAAATTAAGCCAACAGTTCCTCCTACTAAAATGTCACTTGGATAATGCACCCCAACAAAAATACGGCTTGTTGCGAAAATCAATGGAAATAAAAACACGAGTTTCGCCCATTGGCTTTTAGTTCTAAAAACCATATAAAAAAATATTGCAGCCGCTGTGGAGGTAGAAGCATGCCCTGAAAAAAAGGAAAAGCCAGTGGGCTCATACAATACATTTACCTGCTGTATCAGCTGTTCGTTAAATAATGGTCTAGGTCTTTCCACTATTACTTTGACAATATAAGTGATGGCATAAACTCCCCAAAATGATGTAATGATTCCTGCTGAATAAATAAGAGCCGTTTTACGCTTGAAAGTCACAAAAAACAAAACAAAAAACAAAACAAATAAAGGAGACCAAAATAATGGTTTGGTCACAAGAGCCCAAAAATGATTACTGATATCTGAAGTTAAATTGTTTAGTAAAAGAAAAAGACTTTCATCTAATTCTTGTAAGCGTATTGTCATTTAGAATTTTCTTTTAATTGGACCTGTCACTTCCTCAATATCATCTTTAACTTTATCGGCATGTGATTGAAGAGATTCTTTCTCTTGGTTGAGTTGCTTCTTCCCTTCTTCAAACTCTTTTTTGATATCGAAGTTCAGTTCACTTTCATCAGTATATTTCGTGATTTCATATTTGATTTCATCTGTTGCATGACGAAATGACTTCATTGTTTTCCCAACAAATCTTGCGATCTCAGGAATCTTGTCCGCACCAAATACCATCAATAAAATGAAGAGTATAAAAGTTATTTCTGTGCCACTAATAAATAAAGGAAATGTAATCATGCTGCAAATATAAGGAGAATAAAAAATCCGAATGTTAAATAACATCCGGATTTTCTTAAATTTAAAGAAAGACCGTTTTCTCTTCTGTTTTTATTTTGTCCAAACATTGTTTTCTAAGTTGACATCTGCAGTTTCTGCCTTAGGATCAATTTCTATTTTGACAATTTCTTTTAATGATAAAATAGCTTTTGTCACTGCTTTATCATTTTTACGCCACACTTGAACTGGATAACGTTTAATTTCTGAAGTTTCATCAGCATAAGTATATTTCACAATGAGTGGCATCACTAAACCGCCTGGTTTATTAAATGTCACTTCATAAATAAACTTCGGCATCTCAATTTCTTTCATTTCATCTTCTGAATAATACTCTTTTAAATACTCCTGAAGATTCGGTGCATTTTTAAAAGGGTTACCTTCTGTTTTCAAGTTTTTAGATTTATCAGAATCCAAATCAATTAAGTAAACTGAGTTTTTTGTCTTAGGATTTTTATCAGGATTTCTAATACCAAAACGCTTCAAAAGTGCTTTACCTTCTTCAGTTGGCGTACTTGTTAAAACATATCGTGATACGCTTTCTACACCAATATCAACATAATCTGTGGTATAAAACCAACCTCTCCAAAACCAATCTAAATCAACACCAGAAGCATCTTCCATCGTTCTAAAAAAATCTTCAGGCGTTGGGTGTTTAAACATCCAACGTTGAGCATATTCTTTAAAAGCATAATCAAACAACTCTGGTCCCATCACAGTTTCTCTAAGGATATTGAGCGCTGTGGTTGTTTTGCCGTAAGCATTATTACCAAGTTGTTTAACATTCTCTGGGTTAGTCATAATTGGAACAATATCCTCTTGATCACCCTTCATGTAATTGACAATTTTTGAAGGTTCACCTCTGCGTGAAGGAAATTTATCTAAAGTTTGTTTTTTTCCTTTTAAAATTTCAGGATATTCTTTCCCAAAATTTTGTTCAGTTAAATATTGCAGAAAAGTATTTAAACCTTCATCCATCCAGCCCCATTGGCGTTCGTCACTATTCACAATCATCGGGAAAAAGTTATGACCAGTTTCATGAATAATCACACTCACCATTCCTGTTCTCACTTTATCAGAAATATTCCCATTTTCATCAGGTCGTCCGTGATTCCAAGAAATCATCGGATACTCCATGCCTTGATCTTTGGCATGAACAGCGACGGCTTTGTGATAAGGATAATCAAAGGTATGCTTGCTAAAAGTTTTTAAAGTACTTGCAACTGCTCGTGTTCCCCATTTTTCCCACAGCGCTTTTCCTTCTTTTGGATATAATGAAGCTGCCATGACCTCTTTGTCGCCAATTTTGACATTCATCATATCCCAGATGAATTTTCTTGAACTTGCAAAAGCAAAATCTCTGACGTTTTCAGCTTTATATTCCCAGGTTTTTGTGCGTCTTGACATATTTTTCTCTGCATCAATCGCTTCTTCTTCATTAACGATAACAACTGGCTCGTCAAAAGATTTTTTAGCTTCTTCAAAACGTTCCATCATTGTTCTAGAAAAAACTTTTTTTCGATTTTGTAGCTCACCAGTGGCATCCATAATGTGATCAGAAGGAACTGTAATTTTCACATCGTAGTTACCGAACGGAAGCGCATATTCGCCTGCTCCCCAGAACTGATAATTTTGCCAACCTTCTTTATCGTTATAAACTGCCATGCGTGGAAAAAATTGAGCAATAACATAAGCTCTATTGTCATCTTTTTCAAAGTATTCATAACCGGAGCGATCATTATTAATCGTATGATCGATAAGTTTGTAATTCCATTTAATTGAAAATTCAAAAGACTCTCCTGATTTGAGAGGTTCAGGTAGTTCAACACGCATCATTGTAAAATTAATGATGTAATCTAAATCTTGACCATTTTGTTTGACATACTCAATATTAAAACCACCGTCAAATTCTTTTGGCATGTGCTGTGACGCAAAAGATTCTACTTTAGTAATAGGCGCAAAGCTACTCGAGTTTCTGTCGTGAGCTTTGCTATCTTTTGAACGCACATTCTGATCTAATTGCACCCATAAGTATCTTAATTGATCTGGTGAATTATTTGTGTAAGTAATTGTTTCTTCACCATAGATTTCAGCTTTCTCATCATCTAAGGTGATGTCCATCACATAATCAGCTGTGTTTTGGTAATAAGCATGACCTGGCGCTCCAGATGCGGTGCGATATATATTTGGTGTTGCAAACTCATCATAGAGTTGTCTGAATTTATTTTGGTTTGTGTGTCCTTCTTCATCTTTGTTATAAAAAGATTTTTGTTGCGCAAAACCCATTTGACCTAAAGTCAGAAAAATGATAAATAGATTTAAGAAATTCTTTTTTTGCATCATAAAAATGTGTTTTATCTGAATTTGTTTGAAATTATGCTGTGGATCATTTAATTTTTTTTGCATAAAGCTTATTAAAAACCCTCAATTTACGGCACAAAAATACAAAAATTCAATCTTATAATTGAAAAGATAGAGATTGAGATTTTGATTAAATATAAAGGAATTGATACTTAATTGAAAACCTCTCATTAAGCCCTAAAAAACTATATTTAATAATTTTTAGTATTGTAAGCTTCTGCTTTTTGTTCGATTTCATTAAAAGCAGCTAATTTATCATTGCGAAAAGTTTCGATGAAACTTTGATCTTCCATGCAGAAATAAATAAAATCATCTACGGAAGATGTGTCTATTTTTAAGTTTTTGACGATAAACTCAGTTTTAAAATACGCAAGTAATTTTTCCTTTTGTTTTTCAATTTTGAGAATATTTTGATAACGTTCAAGCTTTTTAATATCGCCGTTGAGACTCATGATGATGTATTCCAATGGAACTGCGAACCCAAAACCAACACTTACACGCTTCACACGCTTAAGCTCACTTGTCGGATAATCAAGTCGGCGCGGTATGCTAAAACCAAGAGCTTCTTGTGCTAAATGATACGTTGGCACTTGAATAACATCTTGACCAAGTTCTCCAGACAAATCATAGGCGTTAACAACAACTTCAGGCAACTCATTAATTTGTCTTTTCAATTTGATTTTAACAGGTTCTTCTAAAGTTGAATTGGTGACAACCAAACTCTGAAATTCATGCACAAGTGATGAAAAAACAATGCTGTCATTGAGATCGACAGCTAATTTAAACGTCCCGTTTTTGGATGTTAGCGTTCCTGTTTCCTGAGTAATATTAACGATATTTATTTGGTAATGTTGAATTGAATCTGCAATGATTTGTCCGCGCAAATATCTCTGTTGTGCCAAACCTGAAACAGCAATAAACAAACATAAAACAAGTAAAAACCTACTCTTCATGAGGAATCAAGTTATATTTTGATTTTTTAGAAGTCAGACTTATAATAAAGAAAAACTTTACATCAAAAAAAGCATAACTCTGACTAAAGTAATCAAAGTTATGCTAAACTTAAGATTCCTCTAAAAAGATAATCACAAAATATCAAATATCTGGCAACAAAAGATTCTTTTGTTCTAATGATTTCAGAACATCATACAGTTGTATATCAATAGTATCTTTTTTTATCAACTTAAACTTATAAACTCTAAAAGCCTTTTTTTGTATGAATGAGTCTAATAAGGAATCTAAATTTTTATGCTTATCTGTTGCAAAGAAACGCAAATCTTCACCTTGGAAATCTATAGCCATTTTAAGACCTTTACTTAAATTCAAAGTTTCCCAACCCAAAGAATCCTTAGAAAAATGAAATAAAGCTCGATCATCAAAATATCCTGATTCTTTAACCTCTAATTGATAAGTTGGCGTATTAAAAGTCACAGGTGTCGCATCAATTTCAGAATCAATACCATATAATGATATTAAAAATAAGTTTGTTGTGAAATGTAATAAAATTGGCCAAATAATGCCAAAGTTATACCTCAAATACGCATATAAAAAACCTGCACCTATAAAATTAGCAAATAGACTTAGAGATAATAAGCTCGGCTCATAAAATAAAGTTTTAGGACCCGCATGGCTCAAACTAAAAGCCAATGCACTTAATATAATTTGTAATTGTATTCGTTTATTCTTTGAAACTCTCTTAGAATTCAAAAACATAAGACAAGTACTGATAGCCAGAATACTAACAAGTAAAAAATTATATAAAGATTGAAAAGGGCTGAAAACAAAAGATAATAAAAGGATGATGATAATTGCAAAAACAATTTTTTTAGAAATACTTTTTTCATCCTTAAAAATAGGCCATCTGTACATAAACTCTTCAATAGCTGGTACTAAAAGAATCATAAACAGAATAAAATAAATGTTGCTTGAAAAAGCAAGAGCATCAGGTATGTTTTCAGTGTCTTTTGAAAATTTATTTTCAAAACCTGGATAATTAACAAAAATGATTAAAATATAAAATTGAGCCTTCAAAAGAAGGCCCAATAACAAATATGAATTAAATTTATTTGTTTTAAATTTTTCTATTATTCGCATCTGCTCCAAGGTTTACCGTTCTGATCATAACCATAACTCCTACCAGTCCCTGGAGGACAAGGTGACGCTGCACCTGAAACATGCTGCACAATATGCTCAACAGCTTCAGACACTTCACCAATTAATTCTCTAGCACCATCTTTAATATCTTTGATAACTCCTCTAATCCAGTCTCCAAAGCCGTCGGTCTCTCGTACTGGAAGCTCAGGTAATTCAACATCACTAACAAATTTTAAATCTTGAATTATAAATCCATTATTGTCTTTAATATCATATAAAAAAGATTTTTTATCATTCGCTAAGCGTATATTAAACATGACAAATTCATCTCCAGATGTTGTATTTGTAAATTTAACGCCACCCCCTAATTCATTAGTATCGACTATATCATAACTATTATCCTTAATTAATATAGAAGTTTCGAAATGTCCATTATTGTAAACATCTAAATTGTTCTGCGTAGGTTCAAAACTTAAGTTCCCAAATTCTAAATGATAGGGTTTTCCTGTAAATGAAGTTGTTTCCAAATTATTTTCAAAATCATTTTGAAAAATATCATCATTACTACAACTAAAAAAACTAAAAATAGTTACTAAAAAAAATAAATTATAATTTTTCATTTTTAAAAAATTTAAGTTAATACTATTAAAGTTTTGACCAAAAACTGAATCAAACTTAAAAAAAAAATGATTTAACAAAATGTTTTGTAAAAAAAATCACCCCCTTAAGTGTTTTATAAAGATTTAAAAAGTTGAACTAAATTTTCAATCTACTCTTCATGAGGAATCAAGTTATATTTTGATTTTTTGAAAGCTTTAGATTTTTCAATGAGTATCTCGATCATTTTAAGTTTATCCTCTCCCAATATGGCGAGTAATTCGGGATCAGCAGAACAGAAATAAGCAAAATCATCTCTGTAAATCGGATTGATTTTTAAGTGATTTTGCATCAATTCTTCAGTGATATAGGGTCTTAATTTTAGTTGCTTCTTAATTTTATTATTAATTTCAATACGTCTTCTTAACTGTTCCATCTGACCATTAAGCCGCATAATAACTTGCCCTAGGACACCTGTTGTTTGTACAAAATAAATTTCTTGTTGTATTGGTGTCAGTCGTCTGACTGTTCCAAAACCATAGTTCGTTTGATCGATATGGCTCACTTTAATTTTCGGAACATCAATTAAAATATCTCCTGATAAATCATAAGGCTTAAGGACAACTTCTGGTAACTCATTAATCTGTGGCTTTAGATGAATTTTTATAGGCTCTTTCAAGTGTTCTTCATTTACCTTTAAAGCTTTAAACTCATGAATAAGTGAGGAAAAAACAACGCTGTCATTAAGATTGACAGCTAAAACAAAATGTCCATCTTTAGCTGTCGTTGTCCCTGTTTCTTGTGTGATATTTACAATATTAACCTGATAATATTGTATTGAGTCAGCCAATATTTCTCCTCTCAATTCTTTGCTTTGAGAAAAAAGTTGAATACAGTTAAAAATCAGTATTAATGAGAGGAAAAATATTTTCATGCGCTTATTCCTTAAATTCCTCAGATTTAATCATTAGATAACGAACAAGGTCTAGTTCATTTTCTTTCTTGAGTAGTTTTTCAGAAAAATCTTTATCATTAACAGCGAATTCAACAAATCCGTAAACCTGATCTTTCTCTATGCCTAATTGATCTTCAAAAAAACCATCTTCATAAAGTTGTTTTAAGTAACGACTGTCAATTTGACCATTTCCTTTTTTCTTTTTAGATCTATCCTTTGCTATCGCTCTTATAATATTGGCAACGTTTAATCCGTTTTTAACAATTCTTGTTTCTGTCGGATTTTCATCAACAGTTAGGTTTGGTGATGTCGGGTTTTCACCTCTGTAAGATTGAAGAATTTCTCGTGTTGAAGGAATATTTGATTCAACAGCATAAGTGTTCACACGTTCTAAATCAACAGCAATATTTCCATCTAAATCATAAGGTTTAACAACGATTTCCTCAAGTTCATTAATTCCGTATTTAATGGTGATAATAATTTGTTTGCTTCTGATGATTCCTTTATCGACAATCGCCGTAAATGCTTCATATTGCAGCGCATCGATACGTAATCGATCACCTTCAGAAACTCTGATTTCAAATTGTCCTTTGGCATCTGTCAATGTGCCTGATTTTGAATTGAGATTAACAACTTCAATCATTGAAGATGATTCGTCTTTAGGAACATTCACCTGGCCTTTAATCGTCGTACGATTTTGGGCTTGAACTTGAATTGAAAAAACGATAAATAATAAATAGAAATAACGCATTTAATAGGTGGTTTAACTTTATAGTAAATATATTTTAAATATTTAGAAGCAACAGCAAGCTTGCTAATAAACTTTTGTTAAGCTCCTAAAATCTTCTAATTTCGCAATATAATTTAGTTCCACAAGAATTTTAATACATAATATCATATGCGTCAAAATTTAAATTGCATTATCGCGAGCACTTCTACCATACATGGATTGAGTTATTTAGAATACCTAAAACCAACTTTAAAGAAGTTTTTTAAAGAAAAGAAAAAGCTTGTTTTCATTCCATTCGCTCGTCCAGGTGGCATCACTCACGACGCATATACCGATAAAGTTCGTAAAGCATTAGGTGATATTTTTGACACAATACAGGGTTTACACGAATTCGAAAACCCAATACAAGCGTTGAAAGATGCCGATGCAATTTTTACAGGTGGCGGAAATACTTTCTTGTTGGTTAAAACTTTGCATGACAAAAATCTCATGGCAACTTTGAAAGAAGAAATCTTAAAAGGCAAAGCTTATTTAGGGACATCTGCAGGAAGTAACATTTGTGGTTTAAATATGCAAACAACAAACGATATGCCGATTGTTTATCCTTCTAGTTTTGAAACAATGGGTATTTTAAAATTCAATATCAACGCACATTATTTAGATCCAAATCCGCACTCAACGCACAAAGGCGAAACCAGAGAAACAAGGCTCAAAGAGTTTCAAGTACAAAACAACATCAACGTCATAGGCTTAAGGGAAGGCAGTTACATTAAAGCTAAAGGAGAAAAATTAACTTTAGAAGGGGGTTTAAAAGCACGAATTTTCGAACCTGAAAAAGAAGCTTATGAAATAGAATCTGGTGAAAATTTAGATTTTTTATAAATGGATTTTCAAAACATTCTTAATATCATCCATAAAGATTGCAACCGGATAGAAAATCACGGTAAGATTGCAAACTACATCCCTGAACTTGCAAAAGTCGATCCTGATAAATTCGGTATGTTTCTACTCACCAATGAAAATGAAAGTTATGAAATTGGCGATAGCCAAGAAAAATTTTCAATTCAAAGTATTTCAAAAGTCATCAGTTTAACGATCGCTGCTGAATTAGTTGGACAAGATTTATGGAATCGCGTTGAAGTTGAACCTTCAGGAACACCTTTTAATTCACTTACCGAACTTGAGCGTGATAAAGGTATACCCAGAAATCCTTTTATCAATGCTGGTGCAATTATTATCGCAGATGTTCTACTATCAGTGCTTGACGATCCGATCAATGACTTTTTGACCTTCATCAGAAAATTAGCTGGCGACGATGACATTTACTACAATGAAAAAGTTGCAGAGAGCGAGAAAGATTATGGTTATCGTAACACTGCTTTGGTCAATTACATGAAAGCTTTAGGCAATATTGAAAATGATATTGATGATGTTCTGAATTTTTATTATCATCAATGTGCAATTGAAATGACCTGCGTACAATTGGCAAGAACATTTTCAATTTTTGCAAATGCAGGAAAAAAAATCAGTTCTAAAAAACAAGTCATTTCAGCTAAAAGTGTCAAGAGAATTAATGCCATAATGCAAACTTGTGGCTTCTATGATGAAGCTGGTGAGTTTGCTTATCGCGTTGGTTTACCTGGAAAAAGTGGTGTTGGTGGCGGCATTGTTGCAGTACATCCTACCGCCTACGTTGTTGCAGTTTGGAGCCCAAAATTAAATGAAAAAGGCAATTCAAACCTAGGAATTCATGCTTTGGAGGATTTGACAAATCTTTCTGGCTTATCTGTTTTTTAAAGAAACATTTCAGATTTTGTTAATAGCCTTCTAAGAATTGATAGAATTTGAATTTAAAACTTTAATTTTACCTTTTTAAAAATAAAATCATGAGTAAAAAATCAAGTAAAGTACAAGATTTAATAGATCATAAATTTTTAGAAGAACGCAAAGTTTTTCTCAACGGACAAGTTGATGGTAAAAGTGCAAAACATGTGATCGACAGACTTTTATATTTAGATTTGCTTGACACAAAAGATATACAACTTTACATCAATAGCCCTGGCGGATACGTCACAGATGGTTTTGCCATTTACGACACCATTAAATCTCTTGATAGCGATGTCTCAACAATATGTAGCGGTTTAGCTGCCTCTATGGGATCAGTTTTGTTATCTGTTGGCACAAAAGGCAAACGTTATATTCAACCACATGCAAAGGTGATGATACACCAACCACTTGGCGGTGCGAGAGGTCAAGCTTCAAATATTGAAATTCAAGCACGTGAAATTCTAAAGACAAAAGAATTAAGTGCTCAAATTCTCGCTGATAATTGTGGCCAAGATTTTGAAAAAGTCATGAACGACTTTAAACGTGATTATTGGATGGATGCTCAAGAATCTTTAGATTATGGCATTGTTGACGATATATTAAAATAATGAAGTTCAAATTATTAGCTTCTCAAGAAATCTTACAACTCAGACAAAAAGTTTTAAGACCTGGTAAGCCAATTGAGAGCTGTTATTTTGAAAACGACGATATAGAAAGCACTCAACATTTGGGTGCTTTTTTTGAAGATAAACTTGTCGGCATCATCAGTTTATTTAAAAATAGACATCATCTTTTTAAAACTCAAAACCAAATTCAGCTGAGAGGAATGGCTGTAGAGCCAGACAATCAAAAAAAAGGCTTCGGTCAAAAACTGCTTTGTGAGGCAATTAAATCAACAAAATCCAATGACTTGATTTGGTGTAATGCAAGAGTTTCCGCCTCTACATTTTACGAGAAAAATGGCTTTGTGAAAGCTTCAGATGTTTTCAATATTGAAAATGTTGGTTTACATGTTGTGATGAAATATATCAGAAAATGAAAAGAAATGAATTCATACGTTTGAATCTAAAAGCTGCCGCTGCTTGTGCTATTGCGCCGAGTTTGGTCAGCTTTAATAAAGATGATTTTGATCTGAAATTTAAGCAATTAGCAGGCCTAAGTTTTTCTCATTTGACCTCAACAAAAACATTAGAAAAGCAAACTTATTTAGCTTTTTTAAAAATGAAAAATGCGGCTTTAAAAGATCAAATTAACATACAAATTGTTTCAGGATTTCGTTCTTTTGAAAGACAGAAAGCGATCTTTGAACGAAAGTTTAGAAATAACAAAAAAGAAGGTTTAAATACTGAAGACAATTTCAATAAAATCATTACCTACTCTACTATTCCTGGCACCTCACGCCATCATTGGGGAACTGACATGGACATCATTGACGCCAACCAACCACAGCCAAAAGGAAGCTTGCTGAATCCTGATAACTATCACGGTATAGGAAACTATTGTACTTTAAAAGAATGGATGGAAGCCAATGCAAATCGCTTTGGATTTTATTTGGTTTACACACAAAATTATCATCGAAAAGGCTTTAATTATGAGCCTTGGCATTATTCATATAAACCTATTTCTCAAAGCTTCTTAGAACTTCAAAATTCTGAAAAATTCATATCACGTTGGGCTAAACTCAAATTTGAAGGCAAAGATTTAATGTCAGATGACTTTATCAGAAAATATTTTAAAGACCATATCAATGATATCAATCCAAAATTAAAAGCTTAATGTCTGATAATAACTTCATCGATTTTAAAGATTTTGCCAAGATAGAAATGCGAGTTGGTACAATACTAACCGCAGAGTTATTTAAAGAAGCTAAAAAACCAGCTTATAAAATGACAATTGATTTTGGAAAAATTGGTATCAAAAAAACTTCAGCTCAAATCACTAAAATATACAACCTTGAAGATTTAATAGGAAAGCAAGTGGTTGCAGTCATTAATTTCCCTCCTAAACAAATTGCAAATATGATGAGTGAATGTTTACTTTTAGGCGGACTTGAAGAACATGAAGAAGTTATCATAATTCAACCTGAACGATCAGTCAAAAATGGAACAAAAATCTCTTAAATTGATTATTGTCACTCGAAGTTAACACGTCTTAAAGATAGTTTTCTTGAATAATTCATATTTTAGCAAAAAAAAGAGATGAACAAAAAAGTAATCTTAACAATTCTTGATGGCTGGGGTATTTCGCCAACAGGAAAAGGCTCTGCCGTTGATGCTGCAAACACACCAAACATTGATAAATTATATAAGAAATATCCACATTCAATTTTAAGAACCGATGGTTTGAACGTCGGACTTCCAGAGGGACAAATGGGTAACTCTGAAGTTGGTCACATGAACTTGGGCGCTGGTCGTATTGTTTATCAAGATTTGGTAAAAATCAATATGGCTGTCGAAAAAGACACCTTAAAAAACGAGCCTGTCTTAGAGCAAACCTTTAATTATGCCAAAGAAAACAATAAAGCCGTTCACTTCATAGGTCTTGTCAGTGACGGTGGCGTTCATTCGCACATCAATCATTTAGAAGGTTTAGTCAAAGCAGCTGATGACTATGGTATTGATGAAAAGTACATTCACGCTTTTACTGATGGCCGTGATGTTGACCCACATTCCGGAAAAAATTTCATCAGTAATGTGCTTGATTTTTCTCAAAAATACAACGCACAATTATCAAGCATTATTGGTCGTTATTATGCAATGGATAGAGATAAAAGATGGGAACGTGTTGCAAATGCATATCACCTTTTAACGCAAGGAAAAGCAAATGTTCACACTAAAAATCCTATTGAAGCAATTGAAAAAAGCTATGAAAATGATGTGAGTGATGAATTCATCAAACCTATCAAAATTGATTTAGACGATCAAAAAAATGGTCAGATAGAAAAAGATGATGTTGTTATTTTCTTTAATTTCAGAACTGATCGTGGTAGACAATTAACGCAAGCTTTATCTCAAGAAGATTTTCCTGAATTTGAAATGAAATCTCTTCCTTTATATTTCGTGACAATGACACAATACGATGATCGTTTTAAAAATATCAATATCATTTACAGAAAAGAAAATATCAAAGCAACTTTAGGTGAAGTTTTAGAGTACACTGGCAAATCTCAAATTAGAGCTGCTGAAACTGAAAAATATCCACATGTCACTTTCTTCTTTTCTGGCGGTCGTGAAAAACCATTTAGAGATGAAAAACGAATTTTAGTCAATTCGCCTAAAGTCGCAACTTATGATTTACAACCAGAGATGAGTGCTTATAAACTTAGAGACAAGCTCATTCCTGAAATAAAAGATCAAACTGCAGATTTTATGTGTGTCAATTTTGCAAATCCTGACATGGTCGGACATACAGGTGATTTTGATGCTGCGGTCAAAGCATGTGAAACAGTTGATGATTGTGTTGGTTCTTTAGTTGAAGCTGCAGAAGCTGAAAACTATAGTATGATTATCATTGCTGATCACGGAAACAGCGAAAAAATGCTAAATGATGACGGCTCAGTCAATACTGCACACACAACAAATCCTGTCCCACTTATTTTAGTTGACCAAGATGTTAAACAAATAAAAGATGGTATTTTAGGCGATATTGCGCCAACAATTCTCGACTTAATGGGAATTGAAAAACCTAAATTAATGACTCAAAAATCTCTTATCTCATGAAAAGTATCAGTATTTTAGTAACATTTATCGCTTTTTTAGTAACTCCATTTTCGAGTATTAATTCAGAAAAAGTAACTAAAGAACAAAGTTACGAACTCATGTTAGGTGAGTTTACATTAGATGAATTAATGGATTCTCGCAACGCAGGTTGGTATAATGCAGTTTATGATAGATATTCCCCAAAGCCTAAATTCATTGAAGAAATTTCAAATATTGATGGTTTAGACGAAATCACATTCAGCATTTATCTTGGAACTTGGTGTCCAGATAGTCGGAGAGAACTACCGCGTTTGATCAAGATTTTTGACAAAGCTGACATCTCTCATGAAAAACTTAAACTCGTTGGTGTCACTCAACGTAAACAAATTCCTAACATCACAGATAAAGAACGTAAAGAACTAAACGTTTTCAATGTCCCAACAATTATTGTTTATAAAAATGGTCAAGAAATGAATCGTTTTGTTGAATACGCTGTTGAAAGTTTAGAGGAAGATCTATATAAAATTATGTCAGGTCAAAAATACAAGCACAGTTACGACTTTTAATTTTTAATAAATATGATTTCTCCTAATAAACCAATTCTTGCCATCGATTTTGATGGAACCATTGTTGAAAATCGATATCCTGGTATAGGTAAACCCATGTTGTTTGCTTTTGAAACTCTAAAAAAACTTCAAGATCAAGGTCATATTTTAATATTATGGACTTATAGAAGTGGTAAAAGTTTAGATGAAGCTGTTGAATTTTGTAAGAAGAATGGCATTGAGTTTTATGCCGTAAATAAAAGTTATCCAGAAGAAGAATATTCTGAAAAAATAAGTAGAAAAATTAATGCTGATATTTTTATCGATGATAGAAATATCGGTGGTTTTTACGGATGGGGAGGTATTTATAGAGAACTCATCGGTGAAAATGACGAACTTAAGAACAAGGCTCAAGAAAAATCAAAGAAAGGTTTCTTGAGCTCATTATTTAAAAAATAATAGATGATTATCACAAAAACGTCAGAAGAAATAGAATTAATGCGTGAGAGTGCTCTCATTGTTTCTAAAACATTGGGCATGCTTGCCAAAGAAGTCAAACCAGGTGTCACAACCTTAAAGCTAGATGGATTGGCAGAGGAATTTATTAGAGACCATGGTGCAATACCAGGTTTTTTAGGTCTTTATGATTTTCCAAATTCGCTTTGCATGAGTCCAAATGCACAAGTTGTTCACGGTATTCCAAATGATAAACCATTGATTGAAGGTGACATTATATCGATAGATTGTGGCGCACTCAAAAACAATTTTTATGGAGATCATGCTTATACTTTTAAAGTTGGGGTAGTTTCCCCAGAAATTGATAAGCTTCTTGAAGTCACAAGAGCTTCATTATATAAGGGTATTGAACAGTTCAAGCCTGGCAATCGTGTTGGCGATGTCGGTTTTGCAATTCAGAAATACGCTGAAAAAAATGGTTATGGCGTTGTTCGTGAACTTGTCGGTCATGGTATAGGAAAAACAATGCACGAAGACCCAGAAATGCCAAACTATGGAAAAAGAGGCCGAGGTAAAAAATTTGTTGAAGGAATGACCGTTGCTATTGAACCGATGATTAATCTTGGCACAAAAGATATCAAACAACTTCCTGACGGATGGACAATCTTAACAGCTGACATGAAGCCAAGCGCACATTTTGAACATGATGTTGCTTTAGTTGATGGTAAGCCAAAATTACTTTCAACCTTTGATTATGTACATAAAGCATTAGGTATTTCAACCGAAGAAGAAGATCCGTATCGATTTTAAAAACAATAAAATTTGTAGGAAAGCCATTTCGAAAGAAGTGGCTTTTTTTTATTAAAATCATTTTGTTTAAGCATGACTCGATAAAACCTTAACAAGATTTAACTATTTTGTTTCATATTTATGTATTTATATTAAACAATTATTTATAATTTTGACTATTGTTAAACAAAGTCATGGAAAACATTAAACAGAATTTCAGTATTAAAGATTTAGAATCTCTCAGTGGCGTAAAAGCACACACAATTAGAATGTGGGAAAAAAGATATGGGATTTTGAATCCAAATCGAACTGAATCTAATATTAGAACTTATGATATTAAAGGACTTCAGAAAATACTTAATGTGACTTTTCTGAACGATCATGGATATAAGATTTCAAGAATTTCAAAATTATCTGATAAAGAGATCGCAAGTTATGTTCAAAATATTTCTGTTAGCCGAAGCGATACAAATAGGGCTGTCAAATCAATGAAGTTGGCAATGCTCAATTTTGATCAGTCATTATTTTTAAGGACTTATGACGAATTAATGATAACTTATACATTTAGAGAAATTTACAACAATGTCTTTATTCCTTTATTAAAAGAAATTGGTTTTTTATGGCAAATAGGAACTATATCTCCTGCGCACGAGCAATTTGTTTCAACTCTAGTCAAACAAAAGCTTTACATTAACATTGAAAAGCTGCAACATGAAAAACCTCAAAAAGAAGATAAGGTCTTTGTATTATTTCTTCCGACTGAAGAAGTTCATGACATCGGATTGTTTTACATCAACTATGAGTTACTACTTTATGGCTATAAAGTGATATTTTTAGGTCAATCTCTTCCTAAAAAGGATTTACACTTATTTTCATCTGTATATAGTAAAACAGTATTTATAAGTTACTTTACAGTAAAGCCTGACGATATTGGAAATTATATAAATGAAATTAAAGATTATATGAGTCCAGAAAAATCAGAATATTGGATTCTAGGAAGAAAAACTCAAGAAATTACAGAAAATCAAATTGAATTACCATCCAACTTTAAAACCTTTGGAGACATTTCAGAAATGACATTAAACTTATAAAATGAAAAAGAAAATAACAATTATAGGGTCTGGGTTTTCATCTTTAGCAGCAGCAGCATATTTAGCTAAAGCTGGTCATGAGGTTCACATTTTTGAAAAAAATGATACCATTGGCGGACGTGCTAGACAACACAAAGCTAAAGGATTTACATTCGATATGGGCCCCTCATGGTATTGGATGCCTGATGTTTTTGAAAGATTTTTTGCTGATTTTAATAAAAAACCATCAGATTATTATCAACTTGAACGCTTAAACCCTGGTTATCAAGTTATTTTTGAAAATGGAAAAAAAATTAAGATAGGTGATAATTTTGAAGAAATATATGAAGTTTTTGAAGCTGAAGAAAAAGGTGCATCAATCAAGCTTCAAAAATTTATTAAGGAAGCGCAAGATAATTACAAAGTTGCAATTGAAAAGCTTGTTTACAAACCAGGTTTATCTCCATTAGAACTTGTAACACCAGAAACAATCAAAAAATTAAATACTTTTTTCAGTACGGTTAGTAAAGATGTAGACAAAGAGTTTGAGAGTGAAAACCTTAAGCAAATCCTTAAATTTCCTGTTCTATTTTTAGGCGCAAAACCAAGCGAAACACCTTCATTTTATAACTTTATGAATTATGCTGATTTCGGTTTAGGGACTTGGCACCCAAAAGGAGGTTTTTTTGCTGTCGTTCAAGCAATGCAAAATTTAGCTGAATCTTTAGGCGTGAAAATTCATACAAATTCTGACGTTCAAAAAATTAATATTGAAGACAAAAAAGCTAAGTCTATAAAAGTTAATGATGAAATTATTGAATCTGACATCATATTATCAGGTGCCGACTATCATCATAGCGAACAATTGCTTGATGAAAAATACAGACAATATTCAGAGTCATATTGGGATAAAAAAGTTTTTGCACCTTCTTCTCTCTTATTCTATCTAGGTTTTGATAAAAAAATAAAGAATGCTGAACATCATAATTTATTTTTTGATGTCGATTTTGATGCACATGCTGACAGCATTTATAGCACAAAAAAATGGCCTAAAGAACCTTTGTTTTATGCAAATTTCACATCAAAAACAGATTCCGATACGGCTCCTGAGGGTTGTGAAAACGGCTTCTTCTTGGTTCCAATAGCTCCTGGTCTCGAAGATACAAATGAACTCAGAGAAAAATATTATGGTATTATAATGGATAGATTTGAAAAATTGACAGGAGAAAAAATTAAAGATCACGTTATTTATAAAAAATCCTATTGCGTTAATGATTTTGTAAAAGATTATAACTCTTATAAAGGAAATGCATACGGCATGGCAAATACGCTCTTACAAACAGCGTTTTTAAGACCAAAACTCAAAAGCAAAAAAATAGATGGACTATTTTTCACTGGACAATTAACAGTTCCTGGGCCTGGAGTTCCTCCTGCTTTAATTTCTGGAAAATTAGTTTCTCAACTCATTTTAAAAAGTCTTCAATCATGAAATCAATTTTTGACATCGTTTCCAAAAGATGTAGTAAAACGGTAACACAATCTTACAGCACATCTTTTTCTACAGCGACAAGATTACTGGCGCCATCTATCAGGCAAGACATTTACAACATCTATGGCTTTGTAAGGTTTGCTGATGAAATTGTTGATTCATTTCATGATTATGACAAAGAAACGCTTTTTCATGACTTTAAAAAGCAGATGTATGATGCTATTGAAAATAAAATAAGCTTAAACCCAATACTCAATGCTTTTCAAGAAACTGTTCATAAATATGAAATCCCTGAACATCTTTATATTTCATTTATGAATAGCATGGAAAAAGACTTACATAAATCGAACTATCTCACTAAAGAAGAATACGAACAATATATTTATGGCTCCGCTGATGTTGTCGGTTTGATGTGTTTAAAGGTCTTTGTTAAGGGAGATCAAAATAAATATGATGAATTAAAAGAGTGTGCCATGCGTTTAGGTTCTGCTTTTCAAAAAATAAATTTCTTAAGAGATTTAAAAGCAGATATGGAAGGCTTAGAACGAAGCTATTTCCCACATTTAAACCTTCAAGCTTTTGATGATTCAAATAAGGACGAAATTATTATTGAAATAGAAGAAGATTTTAAAGCGGGTTTAAACGGCATTATACATTTACCATTGGAGGCAAAGCTTGGCATTTACACGGCTTACATTTATTATACTAAGTTATTAAACAAAATTAAAAACACACCTTCTTCAGAAATTCAAGAGAGAAGAATCCGTGTTTCAAATTATCAAAAAGCGGGTTTACTCGCTAAATCTTATGTTTTTTTTAGATTAAATCTTATTTAATTATGAAAATTTTTTTATTGATACTCATTTTCCTGTCAACTTTTTGCTTTATGGAATTTATGGCGTGGTTTTCACATAAATATATTATGCATGGCTTCGGATGGTTCTTACACAAAGACCACCACATGAAAGATCACGATTCATGGTGGGAACGCAATGATTTATATTTCGTTTTTTACGCCGTCATCAGTATGTCTCTTTTTATCAGTTTAAATCCATATGCTATTGCAGTTGGCGCTGGTATCGCGGCTTATGGTTTAGCATATTTTTTAGTTCACGACATTTTCATTCACCAAAGATTCAAAATGTTTAGAAATGCTAACAATTGGTATGCAAGAGGAATCAGAAGAGCTCATAAAATGCACCATAAACACCTAGGTAAAGAAGATAGCGAATGTTTCGGAATGCTATTTCCCCCTTTAAAATATTTTAAAAGAGAGCTTAAAAATGCCAAAAAGAAAGCCTAACATAATTATTATTGGTGCTGGCATTGCTGGTATTGCTAGTGCTTTACGACTTCGAAAACAAGGTTTTGAGGTTGATATTTATGAAAAGAATGATTACACAGGTGGAAAAATTCACGCATTTCAAGATAAGCAATACAGATTTGATTTAGGACCATCACTTTTTACGCTTCCTCATCTTGTCACGGAATTAATTGAATTGCATGGAAAAAATCCTGAGACATATTTTAATTATTCCAAACAAAACGAGACTTGTCGATATTTTTGGGAAGATGCCATAAAGTTTACAGCTCCTGCTGACCCTGATGATTTTGTAAAATCTGCTTCATCTATATTTGACGAAGATGAGCAAAACATCAGTCATTATCTTAAAAACACCAAAGATAAATATGAGTTAACTGCAGATTTATTTCTAAAAAATTCACTGCATCAACCTGAAAACTTTTTAAATAAAAAAGCACTCAGAGCAGTTGTAAATATTCAAAAATTAGATCTGACAAAAAGCTTACACGAGCATAATAAGGCATCTTTTAAAAATCCTAAACTCGTTCAATTATTTGATCGTTACGCAACTTATAACGGATCTTCACCATACAAAACCCCAGGAATTATGTCAATGATTCCTTATTTAGAAATGTATGACGGAACCTTTTTACCAGAAAAAGGTATGCACGATATTTCACAATCCTTAACAAAATTAGCCAAAGATGTTGGTATTAAAATACATCTCAATCAGGCTGTTGATGAAATCATCTTCGATCAAAAAACTGCAAAAGCTGTCCGTGTCAATTCTGAGATTCATAAAGCTAATTTCATTATTTCAAATATGGACATTTATCAATCATATCAAACTATTTTAAAAAAAGCCAAAAAGCCTAAATTAAATTTAAAACAAGAAGGCTCAAGCTCAGCACTTATTTTTTATTGGGGAATCAATAAAGAATTCAAAGATTTAGGCATACATAACATATTATTTTCAGAAGATTACAAAAAAGAGTTCGATCACATTTTTAATCAAAAAGCATTTTATGAAGATCCGACAGTTTACATCAATATCACATCAAAAATAATTGAAACAGATGCCCCTGAAAATTGTGAAAATTGGTTTGTTATGATAAACGCCCCTGCTGATGGAAAAATCTTGAGTGAAGAAATGATCCATAAAATTCGTCAACAAATCATTTCTAAAATTAATCGTGTTTTAAAAACAGATATCGAAAAGTATATTGAAATAGAGCATTGTTTGACACCAAAAGATATTGAAAAACAAACTTCCTCGCATCAAGGTTCGCTATATGGAATGGCAAGTCATGGAAAATTTTCTAGTTTTCTAAGGCATGCAAATTTCACTTCTCAAATTAAGAATCTTTATTTTTGTGGCGGGAGTGTTCACCCCGGAGGAGGAATTCCGCTATGTTTGTTATCAGCTCAAATTGTTTCTGATCTAATCCAAAATAACAATGACAATTAACCTAAAAATCAAACCTCAGTTTTTACTGATTTGGCTCTTCCATATTTCGGCAATTATCGGAATCACATTAGGTTACGCTGATTGGTTTTTACCGAAGACACCCCTCAATTTAATGATTATTCTTATCATTATGTTGTTCAGCTATAAGTTAATTCATATCAAAAATTTAATTGCATTTTTAATCATATCACTTTTTGGTTTTTTAGTTGAAGTTTTAGGCGTTAATTATGCATGGTTCTTTGGCAAATATGCTTACGGAAATAATTTTGGCTATCGCTTTCTTGGAGTTCCTGTCTTGATCGGCATCAATTGGGCAATACTGAGTTTGACTTCTTATACTATAATCTCTAAATACATAAAAAATAAATGGGTAAAAGCTGGTATTGCTTCTTTATTAATGCTTAGTTTAGATTATTTAATGGAGTTTACAGCGCCAAGATTTGATTTTTGGGAATTTGAAAATAACACGGTTCCCTTACGTAATTATGCTTCTTGGTTTATGTTTGCTTATCTGTTCATGTTGTTGTGTGATTTTTTGAAAGTCAAAGGAAGTTTCAGAACATCAGCACATGTTTTTGGTGTTCAATTCTTATTCTTTATGTATTTCTATGTTTACTTTTGATTATATTATTGTGGGTGCTGGTGCCGCAGGTTTACACCTAAGTATGGCGATGAAAAGAAATGGCTTACTGAATAAAAAAAAGCTTCTTATCATTGAACCAAGCACAAAAAACAGTGATGATAAAACTTGGTGTTTTTGGGAAAAAAAATCAGGATTATGGGACGATTTCATTACAAAATCTTGGTCAAAAGGTGAATTAAGAGCTAATAAAGAAAGTATTGAGTTTGATCTTGATAAATATAAATACAAAATGTTACGGTCTATTGATTTTTATAAAGCCTGTAAAAATCAAATATTAGAAGACGAAAATATTGAGTGGGTTCAAGAGAAAGTCATTGACTACCGAGAAACCAATAAAGAGGTTATTGTCAAAACAAATACAAATTCTTATAACACTGAATTGATGTTTGACAGTAGAATTTCTCCAGAATTTTATAAACCCAATAATTCCATACACATTCATCAACACTTTAAAGGTTGGTATATTAAGACCGAAGAAAATACTTTTGATAATGAACTTTTCACGATGATGGATTTTGATATCAAGGATCAAAACACAACGAGTTTCACCTATGTTTTACCTATCAATAGAAAGGAAGCCTTAGTCGAATTCACATATTTTTCACCTGATATAGTCTCTGATGAAACCTATAACCGTCATCTCAAAAAATATTTAGAGCATATTAAAATCAATAATTATCAGGTCGTTTCTGAAGAAAAAGGTGTCATCCCGATGAGCAGTTTTGATTTTGATAATTTTCAAAGCAAACGCATATATAAAATTGGAACAGCAGCAGGTTGGGTAAAAGCTTCCACTGGTTATGCTTTTAAAAATTGTGAAAGAAAAAGTGAGGAAATTGTAAATTGTCTATTAAATAATAAAAATCTATCCGACCTCAAGAAACCGCTTAAATATAAACATTATGATAAAATGTTTTTGGATGTGCTGAAGTCAAGAAATGATTTTGGTGAAGAGCTATTTTACAGAATGTATAAGAAAAACCCAATTGAGCGAATCTTTAGATTTTTGGATGAAGAATCGAGTTTTAGTGAAGATTTCAAAATTATTTTAAGCTTAAATTCCAAGCCTTTTCATCAAGCATTTATCAGACACTTGAAAAGAGGTTTCAAAACAAATTAACAAGTTTCAATTTTTAAAATCCTAAAACTTGCAAACATTTCTTCTTTAAAAAGATGATTCTTCCTTGTTGCTTTAATTGCTTGTTGATGTCCTTTTGATTTATAAGCATATTTTCGCATGGCATCATAAGTTTTCCAGTGACTGAAAGTGGCCATTTCAGTGAGCGGATATTCCCCAAAACCTTTTGCATAAATTAAATCCGTTTGGGCATTTAAAGTCAATTGGGCTGCAGGAACTGTTTTCCAAAATTTAAAAATTTTCCTTTTATTAACCGAAGCTCTTGTTAGTGAAACAATCTCTTCACTACTATCAGGTTGACTTGCTTCAAATTTGAAAATTGACTTTTGATTCCACTGACCTCTTGCTTTAAAAGCCTGCAAAAAATACGTTGTGATTTTTTTAGAGTGATTTTTATATTTTTTAAAAATAACTGAATTATCCAAAAAATCTTTCGCAGCTTCCTTAGAGTCCCAAACTTGAAGTAAGGCATAAGTTGAGAAATCTGGCCAAGGTTTAAATCCCTGTTGACCGCTGCCCATTAGTTTATAGAAAGATTGTCCTTTTACTTTTTTGAGTTGAGTGTGTGCCAATTGCATTTGAGATAAAGCCCAATATTTAGAACCTGTGTTATCAAATTTAAAAACGCTAAAAGTTACATAGTCACTCACTTTATATTATAAATTTTCTCTGATTGTATTTTTAACTTTATCACTACTCCAATTAGCTGAACCTATTTTCTTCATAATAATTTCACCTTTTTTTGAAATCATATAAGTTGTAGGCAAGCTTGATGATTGAAGTATTTGAGGCGCTTGAGATCTTTGACGATAACTAGGCATATCATAATCATTTTTAGACATAAAAGTATTGACTTTTTGTGGCTCATCATTTGTGACAAAATAAAAATCTACATCATCCTTAAATTCAGTATAAAGTTCTTGAAGGCTGGGCATTTCAGCAATACATGGCGCGCACCAAGTTGCCCAATAATTGATAATCACAACTTTATCTTTTGATTGATTGAAGTTGATGTCCTCTCCTCTCTCATTCATCAAAACCCAATTATAAGTCTTTAAACTCTCTCTGTCATCTTCAGAAATCTCAGATGGACTAAAAGAAATTATTTTATTTATAAAAACTTGAATTGGCGTTCGGGTTTGAGGAATTATCAATAGTATAACAAAAAGCCCAAAAAGAATATTACTCCAATGCTTTTTTAGAAATGATTCCTTTTTTTCTTCTTTATTTTTCATGCGTATAAATTTATAAAAAAACCACCTCGAAAGGTGGTTTTTAAGTCATATTTACCAAATTAAGGCCTAAGCTTTATTTTGTTTTTTAATCATATTTAAAGCAGAACCTTCTTTAAACCAATTAATTTGAGCTTGGTTATAAGTATGATTTGCTTTAATAGTATCTTTTGATCCATCAGCGTGAACAATCTCTATTGTGAGAGGCTTGTCTTCTGAAAAATCTTCAAGATCAACAAAGTTAAAAGTATCATCTTCTTGAATCAGATCATAATCTTGTTCATTATCAAAAGTGATTCCTAACATTCCTTGTTTTTTCAAGTTTGTTTCGTGAATACGCGCAAATGATTTGACAAGCACAACACGCACACCTAAATGACGTGGCTCCATTGCGGCATGCTCACGAGAAGATCCTTCACCATAGTTATGGTCTCCGACAACAACTGTTGGAATTCCTTCAGCTTTATATTGTCTCTGTGTTTTAGGCACAGCGTCATATTTTCCTGTGATCTGGCTTTTCACGAAGTTTGTTTTCATATTGAAAGCATTCACAGCGCCAATTAAACAGTTGTCAGAAATGTTGTCAAGGTGACCTCTATACTTCAACCAAGGTCCAGCCATAGAAATATGATCAGTTGTACATTTACCATGCGCTTTAATAAGAAGCTTGGCATCTGTAATGTTTTTACCATCCCAAGGCTCAAAAGGCGTTAATATTTGAATACGGTTTGAGTTTTCATCAACAGATATATCTACCTTGCTACCATCTTTTAAAGGTTCTACATAACCATTTTCTTCAACTTCAAAACCATTTTCAGGTAACTCTATACCTTGAGGTGGATCAAGTTTCACCTCTTCTCCATCTTCATTGATCAGCGTATCATTCATCGGATCAAAATCTAAACGACCTGAAATTGCAATTGCTGCAACCATTTCTGGTGAACCTACAAAAGCGTGAGTATTTGGGTTTCCATCAGCACGTTTTGAGAAGTTACGGTTAAACGAGTGAACAATTGTGTTTTTCTCATCACCTTTTAAATCGCTACGATCCCACTGACCAATACAAGGTCCACATGCGTTTGTAAAAATAGTGGCATCAAGATCTTCAAATATTTTTAATAAGCCATCACGTTCAGCTGTAAAACGAATTTGCTCTGAACCTGGGTTAATTCCAAAATCAGATTTTGGCTTTAATTTTTTATCAACTGCTTGCTTAGCGATTGAAGCTGCACGCGTTAAATCTTCATAAGAAGAGTTTGTACAAGAACCGATTAATCCCCAATCAACTTTAATCGGCCAACCGTTCTTTCTTGCTTTTTCGCCTAACTCACCAACTGGTGTTGCTAAGTCGGGTGTAAATGGACCGTTTAGATGCGGTCTCAATGTGCTTAAATCAATTTCGATAACTTGATCGAAATACTCTTCTGGGTCATTATAAACTGCATCATCACCAGTTAAGTGTTCTCTAATTTTATTTGCTTCATCAGCAATTTCATTACGGTCAGTTGCACGTAAAAAACGTTCCATAGAATCATCGTAACCAAATGTTGAAGTTGTTGCTCCAATTTCAGCACCCATATTACAAATTGTTCCTTTACCTGTACAAGATAAGTTTTTAGCACCTTCACCAAAGTATTCGACAATTGCACCTGTTCCACCTTTAACAGTTAAAATTTCAGCCACTTTAAGAATAACATCTTTAGCAGCTGTCCAACCTTGTGGTTTACCAACTAATTTAACACCTATCAGCTTTGGAAACTTGAGTTCCCAAGGCATTCCAGCCATAACGTCAACAGCATCTGCACCGCCAACACCAATAGCGACCATACCGAGTCCTCCAGCATTAACTGTGTGAGAATCTGTACCAATCATCATTCCACCTGGAAAAGCATAGTTTTCTAAAACAACTTGGTGAATAATACCAGCTCCTGGCTCCCAGAAACCAATTCCATATTTATTAGAAACTGATCCTAAGAAATCAAAAACCTCTTTACTTGTATCATTAGCACGTTTTAAATCGGCTGCAGCACCTTGTTTAGCTTGGATTAAATGGTCACAGTGAACAGTTGTCGGAACTGCAACTTTATCTTTCCCTGCTTGCATAAATTGAAGCAACGCCATCTGAGCAGTTGCATCTTGACATGCAATACGGTCTGGAGAAAACTCTACATAATCCTTACCTCTTGTAAATTTGGTTGATGGTTTTCCATCCCAAAGGTGTGTATAAAGAATTTTTTCTGCAAGTGTCAAAGGGCGTCCAACGATCTCTCTCGCGAGATCAACACGCTCAGCCATTTGACTGTAAACTTGCTTTATCATATCAATATCAAAAGCCATAAAACGTATTTTTTTGTTAATTGAACAAAAGTAAGAAATATACTTCGGATTTAAAAGTTATCAAGCTTTATGAAGTATTCATGCATATTATCTACTAAAAAATCAATTTCAGCTAAAAATAAAAGCAATGTCTCTAAATTATACGCTTATAATTTAAAATCTGATAATGAAAAGTAAAAAATTAAGAACAATTAAAATTCAGGCTAAGTAATTTATAATCGTTTTACATAAGCTGATTGATGATCGCATTGATATCAACACCCTCTGCTTCTGCCTTGTAATTTTTAACGACACGATGTCTCAGAATTCCTTCAGCTACAGCTTGGATGTTTTCTATGTCTGGAGAATATTTTCCATTGATAGCAGCATGCGTTTTGGCCGCCAAAATGAGGTTTTGTGAAGCTCTTGGTCCTGCGCCCCATTCAACATAATTCTTGACAATTTCTGCTGCTGAATCTTCGAAAGGTCTCGTTTGAGAAACCAACTTTACAGCATATTCCACGACATTATCTGCAACTGGCATTTGACGGATTAACTTCTGAATTTCAACAATTTCTTCAGCATTAAACAATGCTTTGATATCATGTGTAATATTTGAGGTCGTGGCTTTAACAACATCAACTTCTTCTTGAAATGTTGGATAGGTGAGATTTATTGAAAACATAAATCTATCCAATTGCGCTTCTGGTAAAGGATACGTTCCTTCTTGCTCAATTGGGTTTTGGGTTGCCAAAACAAAATAAGGTTCTTCCAATTTAAAATGCTGTCCAGCAATTGTAACAGATTTTTCTTGCATCACTTCTAACAAAGCCGACTGAGTTTTAGGCGGTGTTCTGTTAATTTCATCAGCAAGAATAATGTTGCTAAAAATTGGCCCTTTAATGAATTTAAACTGACGAGATTCATCTAAAATTTCAGCACCAAGAATGTCACTCGGCATCAAATCTGGTGTAAACTGAATACGATTAAAATCTAGACCTAAAGTCTTTGATATTGTATTGACCATCAAAGTTTTTGCTAAACCCGGGACACCGATTAAAAGTGCGTGTCCACCAGAAAAAACAGAAATTAAAATCTCATCGACAACTTTATCTTGACCGATAATAACTTTTGCGATTTCTTTTTTTAAACTTTTGTATTTGATTACAAAATTATTGATGATCTCAACTTCAGACATGTTTTATTTTTTAATCCATTTCTGTGCAAATTTGCAATCTCTGTACTCTCCATTGATTTTTACATAAGTTGATTCCAGTTTTTCATCAACCCACTTACTGATTGCTTCGGCTTGTTTCTTTTTTAAAGCAAGCTCTCTAATCTTAGTGTAATCTTCAGTGAAATCAGCAACGTGTTCGTCAATTCTGTTATTCACAGTAATTATTTTAAAGAAAACTTCGTTAGTTCTAGGTTTTGTATCAGTCAAAACTTTTGAAACCTCATCTTCTTTTAAATTCACAACTTGGTCGTAAATACTCGGATCAATTTTCGAAAGTTCAAACCTTGTATCACCTGTTGCGCCATTAATTAACTGTCCACCGCTTTCACGAGTTTCCTTTTCATCAGAAGCTTCACGTGCAGCGTTTGCAAAAGAAACATCACCTGAAAGAATTTTTCCTCTGACATCCTTAATTTTTTCCTTAGCTTCACTAATTGCTTTTTTAGTGACCTCTGGATAAAGTAATATGTGACGTACATCAACTTGCTGACCTCTAATTTTTTCAACAGTAAGGATATGGTAACCAAATTCAGTTTTAAAAGGACGACTAACTTCGCCTTCTCTCAAACTAAATGCAGCTTCTTTAAATTCTTTAACATAAGGATCATCACGCTTTAAAGTGATTTTTCCACCTTTACGACGCGAGCCTAAATCTTCAGAATAAAGAATTGCCTTTGTTGCAAAGCTCGCTCCGTTTTCAAGAACATCAGTTCTAAACTCATTTAATTTATCAATCACAGCCTGCTTTTCTTCTTCTCCGCTTTCAGGATAAATAACAATCTGAGCAATTTCAACTTCATCACCTAAAACTGGACGTTCATCAGCTGGAATTGCTTCAAAATATTGGCGTGTTTCTTCAGGCGTGATTTCAACTGCATCAACAATTTCGCCTTGCATTTCTTCAGAAAGCAGTTTCTCTTTATTGATGCGTTTTAATTCTTCTTTTAATTCAGACTCTGAATCATATTTATAAAACTCAACCAACTTATCCATGCTTCCTACACGCTCAACTAAAGCGCCAATCTGCTGGTCGGTGTAAGCATCAACTCTTGCTTGATTGTATGGTAAGCTGTCTTGAACTGCATGGTGCGCAAGTAATTTATTCTCTAGCAAACTCTCTGCTAAATCACAGTAAGAAACCTCAGATTCGTAACCTTGAGATTTTGCATCTTGAAAAAGTTTCTGAATATCGCTTTCTAATACGAGGTAATCACCTACAACACCAGCGACACCGTCAACCTTAACACGATCGATTTTATTCGTTTTAACAGAATCAATTTGACTAATTGGATTTTGTTTATTGAGCAAGTTGTCTTTTTCATCAACTGTTATTTGTGCTAATGTCAATTGACACATAAAAAGTGCACCAAATACATATAAAAAGCTCTGTTTATTCATATAATTTGTATTCATTATTTTGTATTGCATCCTCTTTTATCTCTTGCTGAATTTGTTTTGAAACTTTCAGCTTCATCTTATTGATTAAAACCTGTTTAACAGTTGGTTCTATGTAGCTCAAAGGGGCTTGATCATTTCGTTCCAAGCGATCCTTGATAAAAATAAATACAAACGTATCTTTTAAATTTGTTTCTACAAAGCCATTTTGCTTAAATAATTCAGATTCAATTCCTTCCTCGGTTCCAACGCTAAATTCTTTAACAATATCAACCTCGCGAACCCATGTTGAATCGTTTAAATATAACGACTTAAATTCTAATGATTTATTTGCCAAATAAGTTTGATCTTCTTGACTGAAATTTTTAAAACTTTTTTTGATTTTTGATATATCCTGTAAATCTTTACGCAACTTGATATACCTGATTTTCATTAAATTTTCATTTAACTTAAAGTTAGGTTTATTCTTTTCGTAATAAGAAACAATTGCCGCAGAATCAATTTCAGTTTTTGCTTGCGCTTCAACTAGAGCATCTAAATATGCTTTTTTGTAAAGCTCTTGTTTGTATTTCTTTGATAAACTATCAAATTCATTTTTTATAGATTTTGGCAAATTCAATTCTGCTTTATCCATAATCAATTTATCATTTGCCCACTTTTCAATATAAGATCTGACGTATGACAAACTATCATCACCCGTCAATTTCTCAGGAATATTTGCTAAAAGTTGTTCTTTAAAGAGTTTGTGTTTATTAACGCTTGCAACAACTTCTCTATCATCTCCAGATTGAAAAAGTTGGCATGAATGAAGTGTCAAAACAAAAACACTCAATAATAAGATTTGATATTTACTCAAAAGTTTGTTTTATTGTTTTTAAAACGTCTTCATTAATTGAAATCGTATATTTCTTTCTTAAAGATTTTATCCACTGATCCTCTTTCTGCTTTTGCATCAAGTTGATTATTTCACCTTTCACATTGTTTAACTCTAGTTGTTTTGCTGGGAAACGCTTTTCAACATCTATAAAAACATAGCCTCCGTTATGCTTTTTAATACTTGATATTTTTTTAGTTGAGAATATCGATGATGGAATTTTTGAACTCTTTGCAGTTATTTCCACCTTATCAATCATAATGTTGTAAGTATCTTCTTGAGTTAAAGCTGACATAGCTTTCTCTGTATTCTTTCTATAAGATTTTCTAAATTTTCTCAAATTCTTTTTATCAGAAGAAGTGAAAATTTTAGCCTGAATACTTTCTTCAGAATAAAAATCTTGAAGATGATTTTGATAATACTCTTGTTGACCTAAAGTATCATTTGAAACAGACTCCCAAACCTGATTTTTCATCACCTCAAATAACAAAATACCATCTCTGTAAGTTTTAACTGAATTTGCAAATTCCGTATTGATATTTTCCAATTCAACGCGGTGATGAGCCACTAATTTATTGTAAAGAAAATCGCTATATATTTTATCAATACGCTGCTTTGGTGTTGCCTTAGCAGCAAAACTCAACTGATTTTTTTCAAAATATTTAAGGTAATCTTTGTAGGTATATTTTTGATTTGCAAATTCAAACAAAACTTTTGAAGGAAGAGCATTTGATTCTTTAATGTTATCAATTTTAAATTTACCATCAACCTTTGTGTTTTCAATAATCTGATAAAGTTTTTCTTTATAATTATCATCAAATTTAGCTTGATAACGCTTTTGCAAATCTTTTGATATCTGTGCGTTGATCAATTTCGCTCTTGAAGAAGTTTTAACCTGACGACGAATATCCGGCTTCATTTCTTCATAAGAAGCTAATGAATCAACTTTGTTGAGCATCAAAATATGCCATCCAAATTTTGTTTTAATAGGTTCAGAAATATCACCGATTTTCTCTAAGTTGAAAGCTGTATTTTCAAAACGCTTTGAATTAATCTCTGAAATACTGAAAGCTTTTAATTGTCCGCCATTTTGGGCAGTATTTTCATCATCAGAATATTGTTTTGTCATTTCTGCAAAATTATCTGAATTAAGCTTTTGATGTAGTTGCTGAATTTTCATTTCTGCTTCTTGGTCTTGCTCAGCATTCTCAACTCTCAGCATAATATGCGAAACAGTAATTTTGCCTTTTGAAGTTCTCTCTCCTGTCTTTTTAATAATATGGTAGCCAAACTTCGTTTTAATAGGTTTTGAAACATCACCAGTTGTCATGTTATAAGTTGCATTTTCAAAAGGATAAATCATTTTGAATGCTCGAAACCAACCTAAATCTCCATCGTTCATTTTCACAGAAGGATCATCTGAAAATTGACGAGCAATTTTATCAAAACCTTCTCCAGCTAAGAGTTTATGACGTGCTTTTTCTGCTTTTTTGTATGCCTTTAATGTATCAGCAGCATCTTTAGAAGAATTTGAAATCAATATGTGTGAAGCTTTCACTTCAGTTTTATATCGATTATATGTTTCTTGGAGCATGGCTTCAGTAATTTCACCATTAGCGATAAAATTATCAGCTAATTGCTTATAATATTTATTATAATCCTTCAAGTATGCTTCAGATTTATCTAAACCTAAAGCTTTTGCTTCTTTGAGTTTGAGATTATAATTTATATAAAGTTGAAAGTAGTTATCAATTGTTTTCTGAGAGTCGTCAATAACAAGATCAAGATTTTTATTATAGTTTTCTAAAAAACCTTCGACAGAATATTTTTCATCACCAATTTGAAATAAAGTTTTGTCTTGATCAACTTTTTGTGCTTTCATAACATTGAAAATGAATACAAAAACCAGTAGTGATATAAATTTGTAACGCATTTGAGGAGCTTAAATTTTAGTTTGCAAAAATACAAATTTTACAAAGGCTTACAAGCCTCTTATTTCTATTAAAAACATTGGTGCTCAAATAAATTATTCTAGGCCATCAAGTTAAAAACCTTGTAAAACACATCTATATTCTTTTTATTTGTCCCAAAAATAAAAAAGATGAAGAAAATTTTCATTCTTGCGATTGCATTGATCGGTTTTCAAAGCATGCAAGCACAATCAAAAGTTGGTACAATTAACAACGAGTACATCCTATCTCAAATGTCTGAAATTAAAGATGTTGAAAAACAATTGATGACATATGGAGAAGAACTTGACAATAATATTCAAGAAAAATACAACGCTTACACGGAAGCTATTACAAAATATAATGAAGATAAGGAAGAGCTAACAAAGGTTGTTCGTGTCTCTCGTGAGAAAAAAATCACTGAGATGGAAAATGATTTACAGAAGCTTCAACAAAATTCTTCAAAATTATTACAAATAAGACAAGATGAATTAATGCGTCCGCTTTATCAGGAAATCGGAAATGCGCTTGAAAAAATCGTCAAAAGAGAAAATTACACACAAGTGATTAATGAAAACCAAAGTTTGATATATATTGATCCTGATTATGATTTAACCATTAAGGTGATGAAAGAAATTGGTTTGGAGATTCCAGATGAAAATCCAATTGATAACAATTAAATTCAACCAAAAAGTTGAATCAAAAAAATGCTTTCAAGTTAGTTTGAAAGCATTTTTTATATCTCTAATTTTATTTTATCGACTGTAATTTGGTGCTTCTTTAGTGATTGTTACATCATGCGGATGACTCTCCATAATACCAGAACTTGTAATTTGGACAAACTGTGCATTTTCTTTTAAAGCTTTTATATCTTTTGCACCACAATACCCCATGCCTGCACGCAAACCGCCAATAAACTGAAGCATACTTTCGTACAATTCACCTTTATAAGCAACACGACCGACAATACCTTCCGGCACTAATTTTTTAATATCATCTTCAACATCTTGGAAATAACGATCTTTTGAACCTTTATTCATCGCTTCAACAGAACCCATGCCGCGGTAAGATTTATATTTACGTCCTTCATAAATAATTGTTTCACCTGGAGATTCTTTAGTTCCTGCTAAAAGAGAACCCAACATCACACAATCAGCACCAGCTGCAATTGCTTTAGGAATATCACCTGTGTAACGGATTCCACCATCAGCGATCACAGGAACATCAGTATTTTTCAAAGCTTCTGAAACTTCAATCACTGCAGAAAGTTGTGGGTAGCCAACACCTGCGACAACGCGCGTTGTACATATTGAACCAGGCCCAATACCGACTTTAACACCATCAGCGCCTGCATCGGCTAAATATTTTGCGGCATCTGCTGTAGCAACATTACCGACAACAACATCTAAATCAGGAAATTGAGATTTTACTTTTTTAAGGACATCAACAACACCTTTTGTATGACCATGTGCTGTATCAATAATCACTGCATCAACGCCAGCATTCACTAGCTCTGTTGCGCGTTCTACTGCATCAGCTGTAACACCTAAAGCCGCAGCAACTCTTAATCTTCCATAAGAATCTTTATTAGCATCTGGCTTTAAAGTTAACTTTGTTATGTCTCTAAATGTGATTAAACCAACAAGCTTATTTTCATCATTGACAACGGGTAACTTTTCAATTTTATGATTTTGTAAAATCACCTCAGCATCTTTTAAAGAAGTTCCTTCGCTAACTGTGACAAGGTTTTCTGAAGTCATCACCTCAACGATTGGTCTTTGTATGTTTTCCTCAAATCGTAAATCACGATTTGTGACAATACCGACTAAATTACTGTTATTATCAACAATCGGAATTCCGCCAATGCTATGCTCTCGCATTGAATCTTTAGCGTCGCCAACACTTGCTGTTTGCGGCAAAGTCACAGGATCGATAATCATACCGCTCTCTGCTCTTTTGACTTTCCTGACATGAAGTGCTTGTTGTTTAGCACTCATGTTTTTATGTAAAACACCAATGCCTCCTTCGCGAGCAATGGCAATAGCCATATCGGCTTCCGTAACAGTATCCATCGCTGCAGAAACAATAGGCGTGTTGAGTTGTATATTTTTAGAAAAATTTGACTTTAAACTGACTTCACGAGGCAAAACCTCTGAATATGCTGGGACTAACAAGACATCGTCATAAGTTAATCCAAGTCCTTTGACTTTATGTTGAGAAGATTTCATGCAATTAAATTTTAATTGCATGCAAATATACATGTTTTATATTTAGTGTAATGCGTTGACAGTCTGAATTTAAAATCAAATTTTCTTAAAGTTTACGATTGGATTCTCTCAGTCTTGTATTTTCTTTGAGTAACCAATGAGTTGTGAAAGTTCTGTAAACTCACTTTCGGTTAAATAACGCCACTCACCAACTGGTGTATCCAGCTGAATATTCATGATACGAATCCTTTTCAATTTTGCAACATGATAGCCTAAATATTCACACATACGACGGATTTGACGATTTAGACCTTGTGTCAAAACAATTTTAAATGTTCTTTCATTTAGTTTTTCAACCTTACATTTATTCGTCACTGTGTCAAGAATCGGAATTCCGTTTGACATGCGTTTGATAAATTCATCTGTAATAGGTTCATGCGTCCAAACGATATATTCTTTTTCATGATTATTACTAGAACGCAAAATTTTGTTCACAATATCTCCATCGTTTGTCAATAAAATTAAACCCTCACTTGGCTTATCCAATCGACCAATCGGAAAAATACGTTCAGGATAATTTATAAAATCAATAATATTATCCTTCTCAACACGTGTATCCGTTGTACAAACAATGCCAATAGGCTTATTCAACGCGATGTAAACATGCTCAACATCATCATTACCAACAATTTTACCATCAACAGCAACACGATCACCTTCTTTGACCTTTGTTCCCATTTCTGGAGCAATACCATTAATTGTCACGCGTCCTTGATCAATTAATTTATCAGCAGCGCGACGTGAACAATAGCCTGCTTCACTCAAAAATTTATTGATTCGTGTTTCTTTTGCCATAATTATTTGGTATGAATTTCTTTTTTAAAAATTCTTATTAAAGAAACTGTCTCAAAAATAAAATATCAAAATTGACATTCTAAGTTTTGAGACAGCTATGAATTAATTTTATAAATTACATATTACGTCTATACTGACCTCCAACATCAAATAAAGCTTCAGTGATCTGACCTAATGAACAATATTTAGTTGCTTCCATCAGTTCCTCAAAAATGTTTTGATTATTGATAGCTGCTTTCTGAACACGCTCTAAATATTGATTTGCACTATCTTCATAAGTTTCATGTAAATTATTAAGTGTTTCAATTTGTCCTTCTTTTTCTTCTTTAGTCGCCCTAATCACTTCTCGAGGCTTAACAGTTGGAGAACCTTTGCTACTCAAGAACGTATTGACACCGATAATCGGGAATTCACCTGTGTGTTTTAAAGTTTCATAATGTAAACTTTCTTCCTGAATTTTACTTCTTTGATACATCGTTTCCATCGCTCCTAAAACGCCTCCACGCTCAGTTAAACGATCAAATTCTGTTAAAACAGCTTCTTCAACAAGGTCGGTTAACTCTTCGATAATAAATGCGCCCTGAATTGGATTTTCGTTTTTCGCTAAACCAAGTTCTTTATTGATAATCAACTGAATTGCCATTGCACGTCTAACAGACTCTTCTGTAGGTGTTGTGATGGCTTCATCATAAGCGTTTGTATGTAGTGAATTACAGTTGTCATAAATGGCATAAAGAGCTTGTAAGCTAGTACGAATATCATTGAAATCAATTTCTTGCGCATGCAGTGAACGACCGGATGTTTGAATATGATATTTCAACATTTGCGCTCTCGGATTTGCGCCATATTTATCACGCATTGCTTTTGCCCAAATTCTTCTAGCAACACGTCCAATCACAGCGTATTCTGGATCGATTCCATTTGAGAAAAAGAAGGATAAGTTTGGTCCAAACTTGTTGATATCCATCCCTCTACTTAAATAATACTCTACATAAGTAAAGCCGTTAGAAAGTGTTAATGCCAACTGTGTAATTGGGTTTGCACCTGCTTCAGCAATATGGTAACCTGAAATAGAAACCGAATAAAAGTTTCTGACTTTATTTTCAATAAAATACTCCTGAACATCACCCATTAAACGCAAGGCAAATTCAGTTGAGAAAATACATGTGTTTTGCGCTTGGTCTTCTTTTAAAATATCAGCTTGAACAGTTCCTCGTACAACTGCGATTGTGTCTTTTTTAATTTTCTCGTAAACATCTATTGGCAGAACCAAATCACCAGTTACACCAAGTAACATCAAGCCTAAACCGTCATTTCCTTCTGGTAAATCACCATGATATTCTGGACGAGGTTTTCCGCTTTCTTGATAAATTTTATCAATTTTAGCATTGACTTCACCTTCAAGTCCGTTTTCTTTGATGTATTTTTCACATTGCTGATCAATCGCTGCATTCATAAAGAAACCTAGCAACATTGGAGCTGGACCGTTAATCGTCATACTCACAGAAGTCATGTGATGTGCTAAATCAAAACCTGAATAAAGTTTTTTAGCATCATCTAGACAACAAATAGAAACACCAGCATTACCAATTTTTCCGTAAATATCTGGTCTATGATCAGGGTCGTTTCCGTAAAGCGTTACAGAATCAAAAGCTGTTGATAAACGCTTTGCTGGCAAGCCTTGGCTAACGTAATGAAAACGTCTGTTTGTACGTTCAGGACCGCCTTCTCCAGCAAACATACGCGTTGGATCTTCACCAGTTCTCTTAAACGGATAAAGTCCTGCAGTGTAAGGAAATTCGCCAGGTACATTTTCCTGTAAAATCCATTTTAATAAATCTCCCCAAGCTTTATATTTTGGCAAAGCCACTTTAGGAATTTGTAAATGTGATAAGGACTCTGTGTGTGTGTCGATTTTTATTTCTTTATCACGGACTTTAAAGACATAAACGTCATCTTCATATTTTTTGACTTTAGCATCCCAACCGAGAATTTTTTCCCAGTTATAAGGATCGAGATCCATTTTAACACGGTCAAATTCTTTCTTCAATAAGCCTACTAAATCTTCATTTTCTGAAGTTGTTGCATTCTGAATTTCATCTTCATTTAACCCGTTTTGGCTTAATGAGATTGTCGTATTTAAAACAGAGTTTAAAGTCTGATAGATACTATATAATTTCTGCGCAACTTGAGTTTGTTTCTCTGCTTTTTGATCATAAGCTCGATTATTTTCTGAAATTTCAGAAAGATAACGTGTTCTCGCAGGTGGAATCACGAATATTTTTTCAGACATCTCATCGGTGATTTCATAATCACTTTTAAGGTCTGCATTTGTTCTCTCTACAATTTTATCCATGATTTTCTTGTAAAGAATATTCATTCCTGGATCATTAAACTGAGAAGCAATTGTTCCAAAAACAGGCATCTCATCTGGTTTTTGATCAAACAGTTGATGGTTACGCTGATATTGCTTTTTAACATCACGGAGCGCATCTTTAGATCCGCGTTTATCAAATTTATTGATAGCGACCAAATCAGCAAAATCAAGCATATCGATTTTTTCTAATTGCGTTGCTGCACCAAATTCAGGTGTCATCACATAAAGTGAAGCATCTGAATGGTCTAAAATTTCTGTATCACTTTGACCAATACCTGAAGTTTCTAAAATGATGAGATCAAATTCAGCAGCACGTAAAACATCAACAGCTTCTTGCACATACTTAGAAAGCGCTAAATTTGATTGACGCGTCGCCAATGAGCGCATATAAACACGGGGTGAATTGATCGCATTCATACGGATTCTGTCTCCTAATAATGCGCCACCTGTTTTTCTTTTTGATGGGTCAACAGAAACAATTCCAATTGTTTGATTATCATCAAAATCAACTAAGAAACGACGCACGAGCTCATCCACTAAAGATGATTTCCCTGAGCCTCCTGTCCCTGTAATACCAAGAACTGGTGTTTTTGAGTCTGATTTTATTTTATTAAAATGTTTCAGAAAGTCTTCATGTCTATTTTCTGCAAGAGAAATAAGTCTTGCTATTGTATTGACATCTTTATTTTTGATGTTTTCTTCAACTTTTTCTGCGTCAACTAAATCTGGTGTTTTAAAATCACTACGTTCAACCAAATCATTAATCATCCCTTGTAAGCCAAGTTCACGACCATCATCTGGTGCATAAATTCGTGTAATTCCGTAATCCATTAATTCTTCAATTTCCTCTGGAAGAATCACACCGCCGCCGCCGCCGAAAATTTTGATATGCGTTGCTCCTTTTTCTTGAAGCAAATCGTACATATACTTAAAATATTCGGTATGACCTCCTTGATAAGACGTCATCGCAATTGCGTTAACATCTTCTTGTATTGCAGTGTTAACAACTTCCTCCACACTTCTATCGTGACCTAAATGAATCACTTCAACACCTGTTGATTGAATGATACGACGCATCACGTTTATCGCTGCATCGTGCCCGTCAAACAAAGAAGCTGCCGTTACAATTCTGACAAGGTTTTTTGGTTTATATGGTTTTGCTTGTTCCATTGAAAAATTCTTATTTTTTGAGGCGTAAATTTAATAAAAATTAGTCGAATTAAACCTTTAGACAAGGCTTAGTTTACAGTATAAAAGCTTTTAGTGAATCTAAAATTTAAATGATGTTTAAAGATAGCCTTGATTTAAAATTTTAAATGATAATTTAGCTCTTTAAAACTCATCTTATGAAAAAAATTATTCTATTATTCGTTATCACTTTCACCTTTATTTCTTGTGCTGAATTACAAGACATTGCTAATCAATTACCTCAAAATTCGGGGCAATTGACGCAGCAACAAATTGGGAATGGTTTAAAAGAAGCACTTAACAATGGTATTGAAAAAGAAGTTTCAAAACTGACAAAAACTGATGGTTTCTACAGAAATGAAGCCGTTAAAATATTAATGCCACCTGAACTTAGAAAAGTTGAAAATGGTTTGCGCAAAATCGGTTTAGGAAATTTAGCCGATGAAGGTGTCAAAGCTTTAAACCGTGCAGCTGAAGATGCTGTCAAAGAAGCAACACCAATTTTCATTTCTGCTGTTAAAGATATGAGCTTTACAGATGCAAAAAACATTTTATTAGGTAATGAAAGAGCTGCAACTTCATATTTAGAAACTAAAACTTCAGCTCAGCTTTACAACAAATTTAATCCTGTGATTGAGAATTCATTCTCTAAAGTTGGTGCTGACCAAATCTGGACAAATCTAATTACACGCTATAATCAAATTCCGTTAGTTGAAAATGTGAATCCTGATTTAACTGATTATGTCACAAACAGAGCTTTGCACGGAGTTTTCCAAATGATTGCTAAAGAAGAAATTGAAATTAGAAATAATCTCAACGCAAGAACTTCAGATTTATTAAGACGTGTTTTTGCACTGCAAGACAACAAATCATAAACCCTTAATGAAATTGATTGCCTGCTGATTAAACACTTGAGGCTGATCAACATTAACAACATGACCACAATTTTGCACAACAAATAGTTGTGCCTTTTTGTGCGCTTTTGTCAGTTTTTCGATGGCTGGTAAAAACAAATAATCTTGTTCTCCCATGATATAAATTGATGGAATATCAACAGGTTTCTGTCTAAACAAACTTAATAAAGGCTTTATTTCTGAAGTCAACCTAAACCAACGTATAAATTCTTTTTGATAAAGTTTCTTCGCTTCATTCACAAAAAGGTTTCTACTCTTTTTGTGATTTTTACGTGGCATGATCACAAATGCAAAAAGCTTGTATAAAAACATATAAGGAACTACAGATTTAAAAATCATCCCCATCTTTATAAGAAAACGAGAGCGAACGTTCATCTTCATTATTGCACCACCCATAATCATACTTTCAACACGTTCAGGATAATTTTCAGCTAAATTCCTGATTAAAATTGTCCCTAGGGAAATACCTACAAAATGTGAACTTCTAATATTGCAATGATCCATCACCTGAAGAATATCTTCAGTGATCACATCAAAAGTGTAGTCTTCAGTAAAACTGTCTTTTAATGAAGGCTTTGATCTTCCATGACCTCTTAGATCTAAAAGAAGGACGTTAAAATGCGCTTTAAAAACACGTAATTGTTTAAACCAAATTGAGGAACTGCCGCCCGCTCCGTGCACAAAAGTAATCCACTGATTTGAAGTTGAATGCTCGTAAGTATTGTAATGAAGCAAGTTGTAGGTTTTTTCGCAAATATAAACTTATAATACTTATACAATCTTACAATTTAAAAAATTATGAATTTTTAGAGATTTGTTCGTAATTTTTCAAAATATCGAAATGCTTTTAGCAATCTTGAGCCATACCAACTAAAATATTCACCATCAACAATTTTTATCTTTGATGCATCGACTGGCAACTCTGATTTATGCTTTTCTTTAAAAGGAAAAGGTTCAGTAGAAAGAAAATAATAATCTGCTTCTTTTAAATCTGACAATTCAATTTCAGGATATCTTTCTTGATCAGCATAAACATTTATAAAACCTAGTTGTTCAAATAAATGCTGTATAAAAGTTTGGCCTCCAACCAACATCCAAGGTTCTCTCCAAATGAAATAAGTGATTTTCAATTTAGGTAAATCTTTTGTTTTCTTTTTATAACGTGTTAATTCTGATTTAATATCATGAACTAATTCTGATGTAGTTTCTGAACAATTACACATTTCACCTAAATCATCAAAAAAAGAATATGCATCATCCAAAGTATTAATATCTGACACATAAACATTGTACTTTTTCTCAAGCTCTGCAACGATTTCGGATGTGTTTTCTTCCTTGCTACAAATAATCAAATCAGGCTTGAGTTGATCAATATAATGAAGCTTAACTTGCTTTGTACCACCAACAATCTTTGCTCTGGTTCTGATATCTTCAGGATGAACGCAAAACTTAGTCACACCGACTAACTCTTTATGAAGTCCGACATCAACAAGTAATTCTGTTAAGCTCGGGACAAGAGAAATAATACGTTTTGGTAAAGAAGAAAAGTGAAGAGAACGACCAAGCTGATCTTTTAACTTTAGCATTTTTATAAATAAAGATATAAAAAAGCCTGATTATAAAAATCAGGCTTAAGAATAAGTTACGAAATAAAATATGGTTAGAAATTTATTTCACTTGATCAATGACAGCTTTGAAAGCTTCAGGGTTGTTTACAGCTAAATCTGCAAGAACCTTACGGTTCAATTCAATATTGCTTTTCTTCATTTTCCCCATAAATTGTGAGTAAGACATACCGTGCAATCTTGCAGCAGCATTAATTCTCACGATCCATAATGATCTGAAATTTCTTTTCTTGTTTTTGCGGTCTCTATAAGCATATAACATTGCTTTTTCGACTGCATTTTTAGCACTTGTCCAAACGTTTTTACGTACACCGTAATAACCTTTAGCTTGCTTCATTATTTTTTTACGTCTCGCTCTTGACGCGACTGAGTTTGTTGATCTAGGCATAATTTAATGTTTTTTTTGTAGTGGGCAGATTGTTAAATCATTTTGAGCCCAACTCCATGGTTTAATTAATAATTAAAAACCGATTAAAAAACGAATTACTTTAAACGTAATTGTGTTTTAATACTGTCTTCATCTGATTTGTGAACTAATCCACTGTGCGTTAATTTTAATTTACGCTTCTTTGATTTTTTAGTCAGAATATGACTCTTGAATGCATGTTTACGCTTAATTTTACCGCTAGCAGTTAATTTAAAACGCTTTTTAGCACTCGACTTTGTTTTCATTTTAGGCATCTGTATCCTTGTATTTATATATTAAATCGTAACTTACTTTTTCGTTTTTGTGGTAGATGGCGCAAGCATCATAATCATACGCTTACCTTCTAACTTAGGCATTTGTTCTACTTTTGCGATCTCCTCTAAATCTTGAGCAAGACGTAAAAGCAAAATCTGACCTTTATCTTTAAACACAATCGAACGTCCTTTAAAGAAAACATAAGCCTTGAGCTTTGCGCCTTCTTTTAAAAACTTCTCTGCATTTTTCTTTTTGAATTCGTAATCGTGATCATCAGTATTTGGTCCAAATCTGATTTCTTTCACGACAACTTTTGAAGCTTTTTGTTTGATCGCTTTTTCGCGTTTCTTTTGTTCGTACAAAAACTTCTTATAGTCCATCACCTTACAAACAGGCGGATCAGCTTTAGGTGAAATTTCAACTAAATCCAAATCTTGCTTATCAGCAATCGCCAAGGCTTCTTTGATATCGTAGATTTTGACTTCTACGTTTTCTCCCACCACACGAACATTTGGCGCTTTAATTTCCTTGTTAATCTTATGAGGATTTTCTTTTTTCCTCTGTGGACCTCTGTTATTTCTTTTTCTTCTTAATGCTATGGCTATAAATTTTTAATTATTAAACTTCAAATGTTTTTAAATTCTTATCAATCTCGGTTTGAATGATTTTAGCAAAGTCCTCAACAGACATGGCTCCTAAATCTTCTCCCCCATGTTTTCTCACAGAAATTTGATTATTTTCAGCTTCTTTCTCGCCTATAATCAACATGTATGGGATTTTATTCATTTCTGCTTCACGAATTTTCTTCCCCATTGTCTCACCTCTGTGATCGACATCGGCGCGAATTTCGTGATTTTTAAGTAAACTTAAAACTTTTTTAGAATATTTTTCATATTTCTCACTGATTGAGAGAATGATAGCTTGTTTTGGCATTAACCATAATGGAAAATTACCAGCTGTATGCTCGAGCAAAATCGCAACAAAACGCTCCATACTTCCGAATGGCGCTCTGTGAATCATCACAGGTCTGTGCATTTCGTTATCGCTTCCTTTGTACTCAAGTTCAAAACGTTCAGGCAAATTATAATCCACCTGAATAGTTCCTAACTGCCATTGACGACCTAAAGCATCTTTGACCATAAAGTCTAGTTTAGGGCCATAAAAAGCAGCTTCACCAGTTTCAACAACATAGTTTAAACCTTTTTCTTTGGCAGCGTTTAAGATTGCTTGTTCAGCTTTTTCCCAATTTTCATCACTCCCTATATATTTTGTCTTGTCTTCAGGATCTCTTAATGACACTTGCGCTGTAAAATCTTCAAAACCTAAGGATCCAAAAACATAAAGTACAAGATCAATTACTTTTTTAAATTCATCATCTAACTGATCAGCTGTACAGAAAATATGCGCATCGTCTTGTGTAAAACCCCGAACACGGGTTAATCCATGCAATTCACCACTTTGCTCGTATCGATAAACGGTTCCAAACTCTGCAAAACGCTTCGGTAAATCACGGTAACTCCAAGCTTCAGAATTAAAAATCTCACAGTGATGCGGACAGTTCATCGGCTTCAACAAATACTCCTCACCTTCGTTTGGTGTTTTTATTGGCTGAAAACTATCTTCTCCATATTTGGCATAATGACCTGAAGTTTCGTAAAGTTCTTTATGACCAATATGCGGTGTTACAACAGGTTCGTAACCTGCTTCTTCTTGTGCATCTTTCATGAAGTTTTCAAGACGATTACGCAAGGCTGCACCTTTAGGCAACCATAAAGGTAAACCTTGACCCACTTTTTGTGAAAAAGTGAAAAGTCCTAACTCTTTACCTAATTTTCTGTGGTCACGTTTTTTAGCTTCTTCTAAAAGTGCTAAATATTCTTTAAGTTCTTTTTGTTTAGGAAACGAGATTCCATAAACACGTGTTAATTGGTCATTTTTTTCATCGCCACGCCAATAAGCACCAGCTGTACTCATCAACTTAACAGCTTTTATAAAACCTGTATTTGGGATATGGCCACCGCGACATAAATCTGTAAAAGAATCATGATCACAGAAAGTGATTTCACCATCTTCAAGATTTTCAATGAGTTCAACTTTAAACTTATTATCTTCTGATTTATAAAAATCTAAAGCTTCTTGTTTTGAAACACTTCGCATTTTGAATTCATGCTTTCCTCTTGCGATTTCAAGCATGCGTTTTTCAATTTCAGGAAAATCATTTTCTGAGACTTTTTGTTCAACAAAATCAATATCGTAATAAAATCCATTTTCAATTGAAGGACCAATCGTTAATTTCACACCAGGATAAAGTTCCTGAATAGCTTGTGCCATCACATGTGAAGTAGAATGCCAAAAAGCTTGCTTCCCTGCATCATCTCTAAATGTCAACAAAACCAAATCACCATCCGTGGTTAAAGCAGTTGTGGTTTCTACTGTTTCTCCATTAAATTTGGCAGAAATAACCTGTCTTGCTAAACCTGCGCTGATACTTTGAGCCACATCCATAGGTGTTGACCCGCTTTCGTATTGCTTAACGCTTCCGTCTGGTAATGTTATGTTTATCATTTATATAATCTTTGCTGCAAAGATACTGAGTTAATAATTGTAGGCAAATGAAATTTCATTCGCTTTTGAATGAATAATCATTTCTTTTTTAAATAAAATTATGTGATGCGTTTTTAATAATTAAAAATCTTCTTTTTTGATTTCATATTGTAAAAAAGGATATCCATTTTCTGAAATCCCTTCTTTAGAAAATGTCATTCCACATTTTTCTGAAACACGTTTAGAACCGATGTTATCTTTTATCATTCTTGCTGTTAGTTTTTCAACTTTTAGTTTCTCAAAAGCATACTTGATAAGTGCCTGACAAATTTCTGTACCATAAGCTTTATTCCAGTATTGATGATCCAAAATACAACCTAATTCTAAATGTTTTTCATCGTCAAATGAATTATATAAACCTGCCTCACCTATGATGAATTGATCTTCTTTTCTTAGAATCGTATAAATACCAAATCCATTTTTATAGTTTTGGTTTAAACGCTCGTACTTTTTCCAAAGTTTTTCTTTATTCCAATCAAATTTGGCATTGGGCACCAATTTCATGTTTTTAGGAGACTGATAAATTTTTAATAAAGCATCTAAATCCTGATGTGTTATTTGTTTAAAAATTAGTCTTTGGGTTTGAATCAATATTTGCACTAGTTTAAAGTCATATTTTATAAATTATATTTCTCTTTTGCTTTTTTCCAATTATTATTCAAAATAGGTTTATTTACGCTTGTTTTACCATGAGATGGTTCTCCTGAAAAATGGCAATACTTTTCAGGAAAGTCGGGATTTTTATATTTATTCCACATTTTGAAAGACTCATAACTCATTGGTTTTTCAATATTGAAAGAAATCTCATGTCCAGTTCTTATACAATATCCACTTTTTTGCGGCTTAGATTGATTGGCTTGAGAACTATTTCTTTTGTAATCTTTTTTTAATGTCTTTTGATACTTCTTATTATTAAAAAATTCTGATAGTTTGTCAATTTTAATTTCAGATCTTAAATATTTTTTAGAACTTAGGAAATTCTTTTTTTCGTAAACAGGCTCTTTACTGTATAGCAGTTCAGCTTGCTGCAAAACAATTTCGAAATAAGCCCACGTCTCTTCATCTAAATTATTAGATCTTGAGGACTTATTTTCCATAACCACTCCAGCTTCAATATTATTATTTTGAGAAAAGCCATACAAGTTCATCGAAGTTAAAATCGCTTTCCTTTCATTAGCATAGTATTTTGCATGAAGCCTTTTTTCATATAAAATTTCAACATTAGGAAGTTGTTTAAAAAAGTCGAAATCCTCTTGCTTCATGCTTTTTGAAAAATCATCCTCGTTTTTACCAAACAAAACAGTAATTTTTAATTCATCGTTATTAAGTTTTGTCAAAAGTGATGATTTGTAGCGCTCGTGTAACTTTATATAAGGTGATATTAAAATGATATTATACTCAGCTGCCTCAAACAACCTTTCTAATTCAGCATTTAGATCATTACCTTTCAGAAAATTTGCCATTGTTTATTAAATTTTAATTTAATAAACAAATATATAACTTCACAATCAAATTCATAAAAATTTAATGCAGTAAGACTAGAAGACGCAAAGCAAAAGCAATCTATTAAAAAATTAGTCTTTGGGTTTCAATAACAACTCCCATCAAAATATTTTATTTAAAACTAATTCTTTGTATTGATAATTGCTGAATTAATTCTTCTCCTTGATAGTAATCAATTTGGATTGGAATGGTGATGCCGCTGACGCTGATGTATTTTCGATAGATGAATTTCTTTAACTGCCCATCATCTTTTAGGGTGATCGACTTAATTAAATGCGTCTTTGATTGCGTTTGGATCCTTACTAAATCAAGTGTTTTATCACTTTGTTTGACAATCTTAAAAACATCTTGATCAACGCCATCAATTTCTTTTTGTTCTATCAATTCTATTTCGTCATCATCATAACTCAAATTGTGAGGTAATGTAAAAAGTCTAGCGAAAAGTTCATCTTCTTTATCAATAGAATCATTCGGAAACTTAACTTCAAAAGTGTTAGACTTCACAATTGTTTTAATGGTTTCATTATCTTCTTTTTTGAGGCGCAACATAAACTCAACTCGATCTTTCATCTGAAATTTTTCAGTTTGATGCGCGTACATCAGGTTTTGGAGTAGCTGATCATTTTCAGTTAGCTTTCTGACTTCTTGTTTCTCCGGAGTTGTACTCTTCTCTTTTTTATCTTCTTCAGTTTTATTTTGACAAGACATCAAAATAAAAAAAGACATTAGAAAACTTAAACGCAGCGTCATTTTCATAAACTGTATTTTCAAAAATTAATATTGACATCTCAAAAATGCAATTTTCAAAAAGATTGACACATAAAAAAACCATCAATCTTTAAGAATTGATGGTTTTCATTTGTTTTAAAAAATAACTGAATTATGAATTCTGCAACTTATCAAAATTAGCGTTAACAAAGTTTGTCAAGGCTTCTCCCTTCAACATCCCTTGTGATAAAAGCGCTAAGTCTAAACTTTGCTTGATCATCTTTTCAGAACTTTCTTTTTGATCGGCAGATAAGATTTGGCTAGCCAATGGATGGTTTGCATTCACAACTAAGTTATACATCTCTGGCATATTCCCCATGCCAAACATGCCGCCGCCTCCACCGCTCTGCTGCATTTCTTTCATTCGGCGCATAAATTCTGGCTGCGTAATCATCACTGGTGCAGAATCTGAGGCTAATGCTTCAACCTGAACTGTGTACTTTTCTTTTGGCACAACAGTTTCAAAGCTCTCTTTTAGCTTCTCTTTTTCTTCGTCATTTAATTTTGAAACCTGCTCTTCGTCCTTTTTAATCAAGTTATCAATGTGATCACTATCAACTCTTACGAAAGAAACTTTATTTTCTTTTTCAGATTCAATTTTCTGAATTAAGTGCGAAACAATTGGAGAATCGAGTAATAAAACTTCGTAACCTTTATCTTTAGCCGATTTGATTGCACCGTGTTGCGCCTCTTTATTTGAAGCGTAAAGCACAACTAATTTATCATCTTTATCAGTTTGGTTTGCTTTGATTTTTTCTTCAAGTTCCTCATAAGTTAGGTAAGTGTCATCAACGGTTGGGAAAAGATTAAATTTCTGAGCTTTCTCAAAAAACTTATCTTCAGTTAACATTCCGTATTCGATAACAACTTTAATGTCGTTCCATTTTTTCTCAAAATCTTCACGACTATTATTGAATAATGATTTCAATTTATCAGCAACTTTTCTTGTGATATAACTTGAAATCTTTTTAACAGCTCCATCAGCTTGTAAATATGAACGCGACACATTCAGAGGGATATCAGGCGAATCAATCACACCTTTTAGCATGGTTAAAAATTCAGGCACAATACCTTCAACATTATCCGTTACGAAAACTTGATTTTGGTAAAGCTGAATTTTATCTTTCTGCATTGCCATATCGTTCGACAGTTTTGGGAAGTATAAAATTCCTGTCAAGTTAAATGGATAATCTACATTTAAGTGAATATGGAAAAGCGGCTCTTCAAATTGCGTTGGGTAAAGCTCTCTATAAAACTCGTTATAATCTTTTTCTTCTAATTCAGTTGGCTGCTTTGTCCATGCAGGATCAGGGTTGTTAATGATATTATCAACAGTGACCTTTTTAGGCTTTTCGTCTTCTTTGGCATCATCAGGAAGTGGTAATTCTTTTTCCTTAGTTCCAAATTTAATTGGGACAGGCATAAATTTGTTATACTTCACCAACAATTCATTGATGCGCGCATCTTCAAGAAATTCTTTTTCATCGTCATTGATATGTAAAACGATTTCTGTTCCGCGTGTCGTTCTGTCAGATTCTTCAAGAGAAAACTCAGTAGTTCCTTCACATGTCCAATGCGCAGCAGGTTCATCTTTCCAAGATTTTGTAAAGATTTCAACCTTATTTGCCACCATAAAGGCTGAGTAAAAACCTAGACCAAAATGACCGATAATGCCAGTTTCTTTAGCATCAGAATCTTTATACTTTTCTAAAAATTCTTCTGCGCCAGAAAAAGCAACTTCGTTGATGTATTTTTTAACTTCATCTTGCGTCATCCCAACACCTTCATCAATAATATGAAGTGTATTGTCTTCTTTATTGATTTTGACTTCAATTTTAGGTTGACCAGTTTCAATTTTAGCCTCTCCAATTCTAACGAGATGTTCTAACTTTAAAGTTGCATCTGTTGCATTCGAAATCAATTCTCTTAAAAAGATTTCGTGATCACTGTACAAAAATTTCTTAATTAAAGGGAAGATATTTTCGACAGAAACATTGATATTTCCTTTTGCCATAATTTTAATATTTTGAATACGTGTAAGTCAAACTAAATACCAATCTTAACTTTCTGACATCTTGACAGATAATGCAAGATATAATTTAACAGAAAGTTTTGTTTAATTATTGACTTGAAAGATTAAACAATCTTATCTTTGTAACAAAACACATCTCATGGCAAAACAAGTAAAATCACAGAAAAAAATTACGCCAGCTGGTATTGTCAGCATGTATATGGACAGCGTTTTAGAAAACGAAAAATATCCAAAATCTGTTTATAAATTTGCGAAAGAAAATAAAATTTCTGAAGAACAATTCTATAGTTTTTATGGAAGTTTAGAAGCCTTGCAGAAAGACATTTGGGTTCAATTTTATAACAATGCCGCAGAACTCATTAAAGGAAGTGCAGAATTGCAAGAAGCAAGTAACAGAGATAAATTACTGACTTTCTTTTATACGCTTTTTGAAATTTTGACTGCCAACCGAAGTTATGTTTTATATGTTTTAAATGTTTTAAATGAAAATGATCAAGAATTAAAAAATTTAAAACAACTTAAAGATTTAAGAAAGCATATTTTAAATTTTGCTAGCGACTTGGTTGAAGATGAAAACGACGAACAAAATATTAAATTCCTTCAGAGAAACAAAAAGATTTATGCTGAAGGCACTTGGCTACAATTTTTATTCTTATTAAAATTCTGGAAAGAAGATGACTCGGCTTCATTTGAAAAAACAGATGTCGCCATTGAAAAATCAGTCAATACAATTTTTGACATTTTAGATAATTCCGCTTTAGAACGCGTTTTCGATTTGGGTAAATTTTTATACAAAGAAATCCTTAAGTAAATGAAAACCATAGACAAAATACCTACTGGTAAATTCAACAGAACCTCCAAGTTAGTTTCAACTGGAGCTAAGATTGGTGGAAATTACCTCAAATATTATAGCAAAAAAGCTTTTAATCCTTCTTTAGATAAAGAAGAGCTCAATAAAGACAATGCTTCTGATATTTACGACAGCTTAAAAGACTTGAAAGGTAGCGCCTTAAAAGTTGCACAAATGCTTTCGATGGAAAAAAGCTTGTTACCTAGCGCATATGTTGAAAAATTTAGTTTATCTCAATTCAGCGTCCCTCCACTTTCTGCACCTTTAGTTCGCAAAACTTTCAAGAAATATATCGGTCAATATCCAGAAGATTTATTTGATGAGTTTTCGAAAGATTCTATCAATGCAGCGAGTATTGGTCAAGTTCATAAAGCCAAAAAAGATGATCGTGAATTAGCTGTCAAAATTCAATATCCTGGTGTTGCAGATAGTATCAGTTCAGATTTAGCGATGGTCAAACCCATTGCAATCAGAATGTTTAACTTACAAGGACAAGATAATGATAGATATTTTCAGGAAATAGAAGGTAAACTTTTAGAAGAAACTGATTACATCTTGGAGCTTGAACAAAGCGAAAGAATTTCTGAAGCTTGTGCACATATCCCACACTTGAGATTTCCTAAATATTATAAAGAGCTCTCAAGTGAAAAAATTATCACGATGGATTGGATGTACGGCAAGCATTTAAGCGAGTTTACAAAAACCGATTTCACACAAGAGCAAGGTAATAAAATAGGTCAAGCCCTTTGGGATTTCTATATGCATCAATTACATAACTTGCGCGAAGTGCATGCAGATCCGCATCCTGGAAACTTCTTAATTGATGAAAATGATGATTTAATCGCGATTGACTTTGGCTGTGTTAAAAAAATACCTAATGAATTTTATGAGCCTTATTTTGAATTAGCAGAACCTGAAAACATCAACAACAGAGAAGTATTTCAGCAAAAATTAAGAGAGCTCGAAATACTAAGAGAGGATGATAATGAAGCAGAAATTGAATATTTTTCTGATTTATTTCATGAAATGTTAAGCCTATTCACATCTCCTCTACATGAAGTTGATTTTGATTTTGGCAACCAAGAATTTTGGGATAAAGTTCAAAATTTAAGTAAAAAATACAGTAGTGACAAAGAATTAAGAAAAATGAATAGTAATAGAGGAAGTCAACACTTTATCTATATGAATAGGACTTTCTTTGGACTTTATAATTTATTAAACGATTTAAAAGCTCAGATCAAGACAGTTAATTACAAGCTATATAATTAAGTTGGCAACAAGCTGAAAAAAAAATTTCTGAATAATATTAATGATTTCAAAAATTATATATATTGCTTTTATGAAAAATGAAGTCTTTAAATGCTTATTGATTAGAAACGTATTATTTTAATTCTGATGTTGAGTTATGAGTTTACTTAATTTAAATACAATAGCAAAGTTTAGTTGGTAAAATATTCAAAATAAATTTTAAATTGATAAAATGAAATTAGTAAATAATTTAAAATTTTTAACATTATGTATCGTTGTTAGTATAACTTCATCTTGCAGTGATGATATTAGTGTAGATGATACTGAATTACTTGATTACCAAGAAAAGGTTAATTCAGGTCACGTTAAAACTGTATGGAGAATAGGACGAAAATCTAGAAACTGTTTTAGGATAGGGATTTGCAAACTAGATAAGGTTGAAGTTAAAATTGAAAGAGTAAAAATAACCGTATATGAAGACAAATCTATCGGTACTTATTTAATAAAAGAAGACAATCAAACAATTAGATTGGAAGTTGATAAAGATTATATGCAGAAAATTCGAGATGAGTTTGGTGGTGATTTTTTAAAACTTGAAGAAGATTTTGTTTTAGATGATGACGACTGTGATAAGCTTGAAATATCAAAAGGCTTTACTTTTAAAGCTGGTACTTATGACTTTGTAGAAAGCAATGTTGACCCTGATGTATTTTATGTTAGATTGACAAATAACTAGTAAAATGAAAAGAACACTAATAATAGTTATTGTTATTTTTTTTATATCAGGTTGTAAAGTAACTTCAACTAAAGATGCCGAAATTAGTTTTACACTAGAAACCAAAGAATCTCTTGAGAAATATTTATCTACTAATAACCTTAATTATGAAAAGAATCATCTGTACACATTAAAAGACATTCGAACTTTTGCAGAATTTAATGAACAAGATAAATTAAGTTTGCCCCAAGTTTTATTTTTTAAAAAGAATGGTAAACAGGTCAAAAATGTATTTAATCATAATGAGTGTACAAATATTATATCTGATTTTAATCAAATTAATGATTTAAAAATAGATAAATCAGCATTCTTATTTGAAGAACTTTTGGATAAAATAAATCCTTTATATTCTAATAAGGTTAAAGATGATATGATTTCTGTTGTAATATTTTATGGTAAATATGTAAGTTCTCATAAATCAATTAATAATCAATCTTTTGAATGGTATGAAGAAGTATCAAAAGTTAACAAAAATGATGTGAATATACTTTTGGTTAGTTTAGATGTTATGCAAAACTGGAATTTAACAAAAGAAACAAAAGAAAGTATAGGTATTGAATAATTTAAAATTATAATTAAGTTCAAAGGCTAAATAAATTGGTTTCAATATAATATTGAAACCAATTTTATATTTTTCAGTTTTAAAAAGCACGATTTAATAAGCCAGTTGCCAACAGCGCATAACAAAAATGGCGAGATTTGTGGCTGAAATGAAAGGTTTGTGTATTTTTAGAAAGTGAAAAGTTTAACCGAAAAACTTGCGCATTTTAAGTCGCCACTTTCGTTATGCACGGACCGTTATAATTCTTAAGAAAAATAAATTCATTTTTAAACTGCAAGCTGTAGTCAATCGTACTGCGGCTTTCGTATTTTATTTATGTATATTGCAATAAATTCCTTTTATGTATAGTTCTAAAATAATTGGCCTCGGAAAATATGTTCCTGAAAATGTTGTGACCAACAATGATTTATCAAAAATCATGGACACAAGTGATGAATGGATACAAGAACGTACAGGCATTAAAGAAAGACGTCACATTGAAAAAAGTGATGACTCAACGGCAAAAATGGGTGTTAAAGCAGCCAAAATTGCAATTGAACGCGCAAAAATTGACAAAGACGATATTGATCTTATTGTTTTTGCAACCTTAAGTCCTGATTATTATTTTCCAGGAAGCGGAGTTATTGTACATGATATGTTAGGCATTAAAACTTGTCCAGCATTGGATGTTAGGAATCAGTGCAGCGGTTTTATTTATGCCATTTCTGTCGCTGATCAATTTATTAAAACTGGAATGTACAAAAATGTTCTTGTCATAGGAAGTGAAAATCATAGTGGCGGTTTAGACATGACAACACGTGGCAGGGGTGTTTCTGTCATATTTGGAGATGGCGCTGGTGCAGCTGTTTTGAGCAGAAGTGAAGATGACAGTCAAATACTATCAACACATTTACATTCTCAAGGTCAATTCGCTAAAGAGTTATCCCTGATAGGTCCTTCAACTGAACATTGGGTACCTGAAATTATTGCTGAAAATCCTCAAGAAGATATCCCATATTTTCCATACATGAATGGTCAACTCGTTTTTAAGCATGCCGTTGTTCGTTTTTCTGAAGTGATTAATGAAGGCTTAGAAAAAAATGGCTTAAAGAAAGATGATATCAATATGCTAATTCCTCATCAAGCGAATTTAAGAATATCACAGTTTGTTCAGAAGAAATTTCAACTTTCTGATGATCAAGTTTACAATAACATTCAACGCTACGGTAACACGACTGCAGCTTCTATACCGATTGCTTTAACTGAGGCTTGGGAAGAAAAGAAAATTATGAAAGGTGATATTGTTGTTTTGGCCGCTTTCGGAAGTGGTTTTACATGGGGAAGTTGTATCATAAAGTGGTAACAAATAAAAAATTGCCTGCTGCACAACAAATTTAACCTAACCTAATCTAACCATGAAACACTGCAACAGGCAATCAAAGTTTTTATAGTTAACGAATAAACGTTCCCTATCTTATTAAACGCTCAAAATGCTAATTTGTTACATGCATTAACAGAGTTTAACATCCATTTCAACTTCACTTTAAGTAAAAATAATACTTCTATCTTATGTCTAAAAAAACACTTGTTATTGGCGCATCAGATAAGCCAAATCGATACTCAAATCTTGCTTTAAAATTTCTTAAAAAATATAATTTTGAAGCAGTTGGCATTGGTAAAAAAGAATTTCAAATTGATGGATTTCAAGTTTATGACAAACAAATTGCATTAAAAAACATTGATACTGTCACTGTTTATTTGAATCCTAAAAACCAGGAAGAGTTTATAGATTATATCCTTAAGCTAAATCCAAAGCGTGTGATATTTAATCCAGGTGCTGAGAATAATGATTTTCAGCATTTATTAGAAAACAACAATATCAAATGTTTAAATGCTTGCACTTTGGTCCTGCTTCAAACTGGACAATATTAAGCCAACAAAACTTAAAGCTCCATTCACAATTAACACAAAAAAACCAAGTTCAAAATCGTGAATCGACTCTAAATACAGACTGAAGAAAAATGTGAGCACAACGGCACCTATCGAAATAAAAGGAATCCATATATCTGCGGCTTTTAGTTTTGTGAAAAGCCCAAAAGCATATAAACCAAGCAAAGGTCCATAAGTATAACCTGCGAATTCAAAAAGTGTGTAAATCAAACTCGTATCTGTGATGGCATATTTATAAACCATCATGATCACAATAAGCAGTAAAGTCACAAAAACATGAATTCTTTTACGTACAATAACTTGTTTCTTTTGATCGTATTTCTTCTGTATTTGAACCAAGTCAATACTAATTGAAGTTGTTAATGAAGTCAAAGCAGAATCTGCACTTGAATAAGCTGCAGCAATTAAGCCAATACAAAACAAAATAGCCAAGCCAAGACCTAAATCTCCAGAAGTTGCAATCGCTGGAAAAAGAGCATCTCCAATTTCAGTAAAATTATTTTGATTTGCATAATCCATTAATAAAAGACCAAGAAAAAGAAACAAAAAATTTGTAATCACTAACACAATTGTAAACCAAAACATGTTTTTCTGTGCATCTTTCAAGCTTCGACAAGTCAGGTTTTTCTGCATCATATCTTGATCTAATCCCGTCATAACGATCGCAATGAAAGCACCTGAAATAAACTGTTTAAAGAAATAGTTGCTACTTTTTAAATCTTCAAAAAAGAAAATTTGGAATTCTTCATGAGAATTGAGATATACTGAAACATTAAAAAAAGAAACATCTAAGTTCTGCATCAACAAACCAACGGCAAAAAGCATAGCAGTTAACATAAAAAGTGTCTGTAAAGTATCTGTCCACACAATTGTTTTAATACCACTTCTAAAAGTATAAAGCCAAATTAAAAAGATAGTCATCGTTACCGTCACATAGTAAGGAACATTGAGCTCATCAAAAACAATTAACTGTAAAACGTTGGCCACTAAAAACAATCTAAAACTCGACCCAACTAACCTTGATAAAACGAAGAAACTTGCGCCAGTTTTGTAAGCATAATCTCCATATCTCGTTTCTAGATAAGTGTAAATGGATGTTAAGTTTAATCGATAATATAAAGGAAGTAAAACGGTACCAATCACTGCGTAACCCAAAGTATAACCCAAAACAACCTGGAAATAACCAAAGCCTGTATCTGCAATTGTCCCAGGAATTGAAATAAAAGTTACGCCGCTTAAAGAAGCACCTATCATCCCAAAAGCAACCAAATACCAAGGTGATTGACGACTTGCTACAAAAAAATCAGCATTTTCAGAAGTTTTATTTCCTCGACTTGTCAAAAAAGAAATCGCGATAAGAACACCAAAGTAAAGTGCGATTAATAAAAGAATCAGACTTGGCTGCATATTTTTAATTTAGTCGCCAAAAGTACAAAAAGTAAGGTTTATCTAAGATTAAAAATTTACCTTTACAGCAAAGCCTAAAAAATAATTTCAAATGGAATTTTCTTCCAAATTGCTTCAAGAAGCTGTTGAACAGGTTTCATTTTTACCAGGTATAGGAAAAAGGACTGCATTACGACTCGTTTTACACTTACTCAATCAAGATCAAGAAGTCACCACAGATTTAGCGAAGTCATTATTAGATTTAAAATTGAAAATCAAGCGTTGTAAAAATTGCCACAATATTTCTGATAGTGAGATTTGCGATATTTGTGCAAATCCTAAAAGAGATCAAAGCATCGTTTGTGTGGTTGAAGACATTCGAGACATTATGGCCATTGAAAACACCGAGCAATATAGAGGTGTTTATCATGTTTTGAACGGAAAAATCAATCCCATTGAAGGCATCGGACCCAACGATTTAACCATTGAAAGCTTAACTCAGAAGGCCAAAGAAGGTCAGATTAATGAGATTATTTTCGCATTGAGCAGCACCATGGAAGGCGACACCACAAATTTTTATATTTATAAACAAATAGAAAATTTTGATATAAAAATGTCAACTATTGCACGTGGCATTTCTGTTGGTGATGAGCTAGAATTTGCCGATGAAGTCACTTTAGGTAGAAGTATTGTGCACCGTATTCCTTTTGAAAAATCCTTAAAAGCTTAAATTGTGGAACTCAGCGTCGTGATCCTGAACTATAAAGTCCCTCATTATCTCATGCTCTGCCTTGAAAGTGTGAGTAAGGCTATCAAAAATATGAAAGCTGAAATTATCGTTATCGATAATAACTCAGAAGATGAAAGTCTAGCTCTAACACATCATCATTTTCCTGAAGTTAAAACTATCGCAAATAAAGAAAACACAGGATTTTCTAAAGCAAATAATCTAGCTGTCAAACAAGCAAAAGGAGAATATCTCTGCATTTTAAATCCTGACACAGTTGTTGCTGAAGACTGTTTTGAAAAACTTTTAAAGCTTTACAAAAGCAAGAAAAATTTAGGTGCAATTGGCACTCAGTTAATCGATGGAAAGGGATATTTTTTACCAGAATCGAAACGCAATATTCCCAATCCAAAAGTTGCTTTTCAAAAACTTATAGGTCAAGATAAAGATTATTACAACAACAATCTTCAAACTCATGAAAATGGGAAGACTGATGTTCTTGTTGGTGCATTCATGTTTCTGAAACGTCAAGATTATTTGACTGTAAAAGGTTTTGATGAAGATTTCTTCATGTACGGTGAAGATATTGATTTAAGTTACAAACTTCTTAAAAACAAGCGCGATAACTATTATGCTGGAAATATAAAAACAATTCATTTCAAGGGAGAAAGTACAGTTAAGAATAAACAATATTATGATCGATTTTTTGGAGCCATGCTTATTTTTTATAAGAAGCATTACAACAATAAACTCCTTGAATACAGTTTAAAATTCGCTTTAGGTTTCCTAAAATTAACAGCTTCAAAGAAGAAGAAAAACCAAACTACTGAAACTTATCATGAAGCAATTGTAATCACTGATCAACAAAACAATTTCAAAGGCTTAGAAAAGAAATTCAACAAAGTTTATTTTTATACAGAAAGAGAAATTTCAACAATAAATTTATCTACGTTAAGAAAAAAGTACATCATATTTGATATGAGTACAATGCGTTATATGGAAGTTATAGAAAAAATTGTAAATTGGCGAGACATTCCTGCAAAGATCAGAATTAGACCCGAAGGCATTAATTTTTGTGTTGGAAGCGATTCAAAAGATGAGCAGGGAGAAATGCTAAGCTTAGATTTATGATAAAATTAAAACCATAAACGGCTTTTATTTAGTAAATTCGCAAAAAATTCATTTAAAACAAGTATTACAATAATTATATGGCAAATATCGAATTAAAACTTCCTAAAATGGGAGAAAGTGTTGCTGAGGCAACCATAACCAACTGGCTAAAAGAAGTTGGTGATACGATTGAGGCTGATGAAGCAGTTTTAGAAATTGCAACTGACAAAGTTGACTCCGAAGTTCCAAGTGAAGTTGATGGCGTTTTAAAAGAAAAACTTTTTGAAGTTGATGATGTCGTTCAAGTTGGACAAACCATCGCAATTATCGAAGTTGAAGGTGAAGCAGAAAATACTTCAGAAAGTAACAACCAAGCAACCGAAGATAAAGAGACAACACAGCAAGCTGCAGAGAACATTGAAAATGACATCGCAGCTGCAAAAGAAACAGCATCAACTAACTTCGCTGATGCATCTCGCTTCTATTCTCCTTTGGTCAAAAATATTGCTAAGGAAGAAGGTATTTCTCTTAATGAATTAGAAAAAGTAGAAGGATCAGGTCTAGAAGGCCGCGTCACTAAAGATGATATGCTGACTTACGTCAAAAACCGCGGACAGCAGACTCAACAAAAAACAACTCAGGAAACAAAAGCAGCTCCTAAACCTGCTGCACAAGAACTTCCTAAAGCAAAAACACCTGTCAATATTAATGCAGAAGATGAGATTGTTGAAATGACACGAATGGGTAAAATGATTGCGAGCCACATGACAAGTAGCAAGCAAACTTCAGCCCACGTTCAATCTTTCATTGAAGTTGACGTTACTAATATTTGGAATTGGAGAAACAAACACAAGAAATCATTCCAAGAAAGAGAAGGTGAAAAATTAACTTTCACACCTATTTTCATGGAAGCTGTTGTTAAAGCAATTAAAGATTTTCCAGGTGTTAATATTCAAGTTGATGGAACACAAATCATTAAAAAGAAAAATATCAATTTAGGAATGGCAGCTGCACTTCCTAATGGAGATTTAATTGTCCCTGTCATTCATAATGCAGATCAATTGAACTTATTAGGCATGGCGAAAAAAGTAAATGATCTTGCTAATCGTGCTAGAATTGGTAAATTAAAACCTGATGAAACTCAAGGCGGAACTTACACAGTGACTAATGTTGGTACTTTTGGCAGCGTTTTCGGAACACCAATTATCAACCAGCCACAAGTTGGTATTTTAGCTCTTGGAGCAATCAGAAAAGTTCCTGCTGTAATTGAAACACCTGAAGGTGATTTCATTGGTATTCGTTACAAAATGTTCCTATCACATAGTTACGATCACCGTGTTGTCAACGGCGCCTTAGGTGGACAATTTGTTCAACGTGTCGCACAATACTTAGAAGGTTTTGATCCTGAACAAACAGTTTAATTCAGACAAAAAATGATTCATAAAAAAATCCGATTGCCATAAAGCAATCGGATTTTTTATGTTTATAAAACACCTATTTTATTCTAAAGGATAAGATTCATCTAAATAATCAGGTGTTCCATTTCCATTTGAGTCTGGCAATTCAATCGTACCATCTTCATTAATAATAATTTCTTCACGTGTTGGCACACGATCACCATCATCATCAGGATTTAAATAATTAGGAACCCGATTTCCATTTGTATCATCATCATTGACATTATGGTTTCCATTAATATCTTCCATCCATGTAGGCACACCATCGCCGTCATGATCAGTTTCTTTTGATTTATACAATTGAAAAGTAAAAATAATCGGTGAATATGCTGATACTTTTGAGCCCACAGGTGGGTTAGCAAAATAGCCTAGTCCAGAAGGAATAAACATCGCTCCAATACCAAAATCATCATTAAAAGCAACTGTCCCATCAGGATTTTCAACAAATCCTGTTCCGCCTCTAAATTCAGGCATAATCTCAAAAAAACCAGGAATAATCTGAGTCAAATCAAACCAAACCGGATTTGGAGAAACATCAAAAATTTTATTGGCTAAAGTGAAACCTTCATAAGTAATCAAAGTCGAATCAGCAAAAGTTGGATGTCTTTCTGAAGCTGCGCCTTCTCTAAATTTAAGGTAGTAAACTTCATAATCGATATCATTACTGGTCACTGTTTTTGTTTTTAAAAACTCTGAATCAATAATTGCCTCTTCTCCATTTGAAATAGAATCAAACACGATTCGTTCAAAATTTGGATTACTAGGGTTTGTCTCCATTTTATAATAATGAGTTGACAAAAAGTCTTGAATAGAAGCTTCATTTTCTTCTTTCACTTCTTCCGCATCTCTCAAACTGATTCCACCTCCATCATCATCACTGCTACATGCAGAAAAAATGAGAAGCATCATCATTAATAAACTAAGATTTTTCATTAAACTAATTTTTACGCCGCAAGATACAATTTTCTGTTATTTTTGTCTATCAAGAACTACTGAATCTAATTATTATTATGAGAGTTGACAAATATTTATGGTGCGTCAGATATTTTAAAACAAGAAGCATTGCTACGAAAGCTTGTAGAAAGGGACATGTTCGTATAAAAAATGAAATTGTCAAACCATCAAGAGAAGTTTATCCGACGGATGAACTTGAGGTGAGAAAGAATCAAATCAATTATAAAATTGAAGTCTTAGATTTGCCTAAATCAAGAGTTGGAGCCAAATTGGTTAATATTTATTGTCTTGATAAAACACCTAAAGAAGCCTTTGAAAAATTAGAATTATTAAAAGATTCACAGAAATATTACAGAGAAAAAGGAACAGGAAGACCAACAAAAAAAGACAGGCGTGAACTCGACGAATGGCTTGACCCAATTAAAAAACAAGAAAAGGACGCAGAAAAGGACGCAGAAAAGGATTCAAAAAATGACAGATAAAGTAAAAATATTAAATCATCAAGAAATCATGCAAAGGCTAAAACGCATGAGTTATCAGATTCTTGAAAGCAACATTAATGAAAAACATATTATAGTTGCTGGTGTGTGTGAAAACGGATACCATATTGCAAAAATCATTTGTAATTTCCTGAGAGAAATAAGTGACTTAGACGTTAAATTAAGTCAAATCAAAATTGATAAAAAATCACCTATTAACTCTGTTTCTGTCAACTTAAAAGAAGGTGAATACCGAGATCAGTCTGTTATTATTGTAGATGATGTTCTCAAATCAGGAAGTACGCTTATTTATTCCGTCAATCATTTTTTAAAGACAAATTTAAAACAGCTTAAAACAGTTGTTCTTATTGATAGAGCTCACAAGAAATTCCCAATTCAGGCTGATTTTAAAGGACTATCCCTATCAACGACAATGATGAGTCACGTTGAAGTTAGCCAAAACGAACAAGGCCATTTTAATGCGCATTTAGTAAGTTAAGTAATTCATCAACAGATTCTTTTGCAGATCTATCATCAACATTTAATTGGTATTGAGCGCGATCATATATGTGATGTCTTTCAAAAAGGTGTTTTCTGATAAAATCCTCTAGCTCAGCTTCAGTTTGAAGATGACAAATAAGAGGACGTTGTTGTTTTTCCTTAAATAATCTATGAACAAGATGTTTTAATGAAGAGGTCAGATAAACAGTTTTAAAAGAATCGGTATTAAAAATAAAATCAGCATTATCATAATAGAGAGGTGTGCCACCACCCAAACTCAAAACAATATCAGCATTCATATTCATAATTTGATGTAATTGTCGCTTTTCCTCTTTTCTAAACGCTAACTCTCCCTTTGATTTAAAAATTTCTTGAACTGAAAGCCCAAAAGATTCTTCTATTTGAGCATCTAAATCAAAAAAATGATGCCGATTGACTTTTGATAACAACTCTCCAAGTGTTGATTTTCCAACGCCCATATAGCCGAGTAAGATGATTTTAGACATAAAATAAAAAAAATTAAAATTTGTTTCAAATTTAATTGAAATTGACTTGATAAAATAAATTAAGATAGTATATTTGCACCCGCATAAAAAATGTTCTTTTTTTTAAGATCTGGTAGCTCAGTTGGTAGAGCATCTCCCTTTTAAGGAGAGGGTCCTGGGTTCGAGCCCCAGCCAGATCACTTTTTAATTATTACCAACGATCTGGTAGCTCAGTTGGTAGAGCATCTCCCTTTTAAGGAGAGGGTCCTGGGTTCGAGCCCCAGCCAGATCACTGCTTTTTACTTATAAAAGTTAACGCCCAGGTGCTGGAATTGGTAGACAGGCATGGTTGAGGGCCATGTGTCCATTAGGGCGTGCGGGTTCGACTCCCGCTCTGGGCACTTTAGGCTTCCTTTCTGATGAAAAAAATTTTCAAATTCTTCCTAAATTTAATTCCCAGACCTTTACTCATTAAAATCAGTTATTTATTTAGGCCTCTTTTGGTATTTTACTATTCAGGTCGAAAATATCAAGATCCTATTGATGGGAAAAGTTTCAGAACAATGCTTCCTTATGGTTATGATAAGGTTAGAGAAAATGTTCTATCTCCTTCCACTTTATCATTAGAGCGACACCGCCTATTGTGGCTTTATCTGATAAATGAAACTGATTTATTTACAAAAGAATGTCAGCTGCTGCATGTTGCTCCAGAACAAGCTTTTTATAAACGTTTTAGAAAAGCAAAAAACATCACTTATACAACAACTGATCTTGAATCACCTTTAGCTGATGTTAAGGCGAATATTTGTGATTTACCTTTTGATGAAAACAGCTACGATTTCATTCTTTGCAATCATGTTTTAGAACATATTCCAGATGATACTAAAGCGATGCAAGAACTTTATCGCGTTTTAAAACCTGGCGGAATAGCGATACTTCAAATTCCTATTGATAGTTCCAGAGAAGTCACATTTGAAGATAATAGTATCACAGATAAAGATGAGCGAACAAGAATTTTCGGTCAATACGATCACGTGAGAGTTTACGGAATAGATTACTACAAGAAGTTAGAAAAGCTAGGTTTTACTGTTAAGCAAATTGCTTATGCTGAGAATATGACAGATGAAGAAATAGAGCGTTACCGCATCAATAAGAATGAAGTGATACCTGTTTGCATCAAGGTTTAATTTCAATTAAACCTGTATAATTAACAATGTAATTTTGATCAGAATCTATAGGCAAGTCATAATCAAGTGAATTTGCAAGACCTACACCTGCGTAATAAGTTCTTGCTTTATGTTTTTCTCCATGATCACGAACTTTTTCAGCTAAAGCTTTATCGTAAAATACTGGATTGTCAGGATATTGGATTGCACGCACCAAAACAAATATCAGCTTAGAATCTTTTATTGCGACGAATTGAGGATTCTTTCCAATTTTACTATTGACACCTAAAAACTCATAACCCATGGACTCCAAATCCTTCCCAGCAATGTTCATCGCCAAATTATGTAATTGTTGTTCTTCTAATATTGCCATAATAATTTTAAATAAAAAAACCCGAGAAGAATCTCGGGTTTAAGATATATATAATTTTGATGTTTATCCACCGAAATCGTCAAATCTGATGTTTTCATCTGGTATACCAAAATCTTCACCCATTTTCTGAACAGCTTGGTTCATCAATGGAGGTCCACAGAAATATAATTCGATTTCTTCAGGCTCTTCGTGATGATTCAAATAATTATCAATTACACACTGGTGAATAAATCCGACGAATCCATCTCCTTCATCATCAATACTTTTCTTTTCTTTCCAGTTATCTTCTTCCATTGGTTCAGAGAGAGCTAAATGAAATTTGAAATTTGGAAAATCTCTTTCTAAAGCTCTAAAATGCTCTAAGTAGAATAATTCTCTTTTAGAACGACCACCATACCAATATGAAACTTTACGACCCGTTTTTAATGTTCTAAATAAATGATATAAATGAGAACGCATTGGCGCCATTCCTGCTCCACCTCCGACATAAAGCATTTCTGCTTCACTTTCATTGATAAAGAATTCACCATAAGGTCCTGAAATAATGCACTTATCACCTTCTTTTAAATTAAAAATGTATGACGAAGCAACACCTGGATTAACACTCATCCAATCTCCTTTACTTCTATCAAAAGGAGGCGTTGCAATACGCACGTTAAGCATTACACGACGACCTTCAGCTGGGTAAGAAGCCATTGAGTAAGCACGCTCAACAGTTTCGGTATTTTTCATTGTCAAAGGCCAAAGCTTAAAATTATCCCACTCTTGTTTAAACTTTTGAGGATCATCAGGATGTTCCTCTGGGTGAGCTGTGATATCCATGTCTTTGAAATCAACAGTACATTTTGGAACTTCAATCTGGATATAACCCCCAGCTTTGTAATCCATATCTTCAGGAATTTCAACAACAAATTCCTTAATAAATGAAGCTACATTATAATTGGAAACAACAGTCGCCTCCCATTTTTTAATACCAAATACCTCTTCAGGAATCTGGATTTTCATATCTTCTTTAACCTTTACTTGGCAACCAAGTCTCCAGCCTTCAGCGATTTCTTTTCTAGTAAAGTGAGGCTCTTCAGTTGGTAGAATTGCACCACCACCGTCTTCAACAATACATTTACACTGAACACATGTTCCACCACCACCACAAGCAGAAGGTAAAAACAATTTATTGTCTCCTAAAGTCGAAAGTAAAGTAGACCCTGAGCCCGTTTCTATATCTTTCTCATCGTTGATGTTAATTGTAACAGGACCTGAAGGAGAAAGTTTTGCTTTAGCTGTCAATAATAATATAACTAACAAAAGTATTAGAATTAAAAAGACAACGACACTTGAAATTATAACAATCATATTATATTTTTTTAAAGTTCAATTCCCATGAAACTCATGAAGCCAATAGCCATGAGACCTGTGATTATAAAAGTAATACCTAAACCTTTTAAGGGTGCTGGGACATTAGAGTAGGCAATTTTTTCACGAATAGCAGCAATTGCAAGGATAGCCAAGAACCACCCGATTCCACTTCCTGCTCCGTAAGTCACAGCTTCTGAAATTCCGTTAAAATCTTTTTGTTGCATAAATAAAGACCCTCCTAAAATCGCACAGTTTACAGCAATTAAAGGCAAGAAAATACCTAAAGAGCCATATAATGCGGGAGCAAATTTCTCAACAATCATCTCAACTAATTGCACCATTGATGCAATCACAGCAATAAACATGATGTAACTTAAGAAGCTTAAATCAACATCTGCAAACTCTGATCCTAACCAACTTAAAGCACCCGATTGAAGAATATAATTATCAATAAGATAGTTCACAGGTACAGTAATCAAAAGAACAAAGATCACCGCTGCACCTAAACCAACAGCTGTTTTTACTGTTTTTGATACAGCCAAATAAGAACACATTCCTAAGAAATAGGCAAAAACCATGTTCTCTACAAATATACTTTTTACAAATAAGTTTACTAAATCCATTTTCTTATGATTTATTAATTTTCTTCAATTAATTTACGGTTTTTAGAACGCTGTACCCAGATAATAATTCCTACAACTATTAGAGCCATAGGTGACAACAAGAAGAATCCGTTATCTTGATAACCTAAAGCATATAAACCTGTTGAATCAGCTAATGTTAATCCTTTATGCCCTAAAACTTCATATCCTAAAAGTTTTCCTGAACCTAAAAGTTCTCTAAAGAAAGCAATGATGATAAGAATTAATCCGTATCCCGCTGCGTTTCCTATTCCATCTAAAAGTGATTTATAAGGACCATTTCCTAAAGCAAATGCTTCTAGACGCCCCATGATAATACAGTTTGTAATAATCAGCCCAATAAAGATGGAAAGTTGTTTACTCACATCATAAGCATAGGCTTTTAATATTTGGTCAACTAAAATTACCATTGAGGCAACAACGACTAATTGAACAATAATTCGAATACGACCTGGAATTGAGTTTCTTAGCAATGAAATAATAACATTACTAAAAGCCATAACAAATACTACCGCTAACGACATTACGATTGCAGGCTTTAACTGAACTGTAATTGCTAATGCAGAACAAATACCTAAAACTTGAACTGTAATTGGGTTATCATCGTTAAGTGGATCTGATAATATTTTTCGGTTAGCACTTGATAAGAAGTGCTCTTTTTCTTCAGAGCCCGAAAGAAACATCATTAATTCTTTCTTTTTCTCGGTCTCCTTCATTGTTTTATCTTGATTTTTCTTAGTATCCATAATTAACGAATTGCGACTTTGTCAGATTTTTTTAATTCTTTGAAATATGGTTCATAGTTTTTCAAGATATTCTGAATCATATCTGATACTCCATCACCAGTAATTGTAGCTCCTGAAATTGCATCAACAGCATTATCTGTTTTATCAGTACCTCCGCTATATCCTTTTACAACAGCAACACCAATAAGCTCTCCATTAGCATCATAAATAACCTCATCATTAAACCTTTCCATAAACCAATCAGTTGTAATTTCTGCACCTAAACCAGCAGTCTCACCAGCGTGATCAAATACAACTCCTTTTACTGTATTTACATCATCTTTTAAAGCGATATAACCCCAAATTGGTCCCCAAAGACCGCTCCCTCTCAAAGGAACGATGTAAAATTTGTCACCACCATAATTAGCGACATATAATGGGTAAGTTCTTTCATCATTAGGTTTTGAAAGTTCTTTTGCTAAATTGACTTTAAATGCATCAACATCTGTTTTGACATTTCCTTTATTATCAAGAGAAATTTCTTCTGAAATAAACTCTCCATAGACCTCAGAAGCAACATCACGTGTTAACTCTTTCTCTTCACCTTCAACGTTGATTTTTTCGCCAACAAAAGTTGAAAGTATATTTTGCATTTTCTCTTGTCTTACGTTTTCATCTTGTAATGGTTTCAACTGTGTTGCAGTAAAAGAAAGCGCTACACCCACAACAATCACCATTGCAATTGCAAAAATAAACGTATATGCATTACTATTTTTATCCATTTCTTAAGCTGTTTTTTCTGTTTTAAGCTTTAGCCTCTTTTTTCTTTTCTTAATGTTTCCTTGAATCACATAGTAATCAATTGTTGGTGCAAAAACATTCATCAACAAAATTGCTAACATTATTCCTTCAGGGTAAGCTGGATTGAAAACACGAATCATCACACCTAACAAACCAATAAGAAAACCATACACCCACTTACCACGTGTTGTTTGAGCAGCACTTACAGGATCAGTTGCCATGAAGACAATACCAAAAGCTAGACCACCTACAATTAAATGATTATACCAAGGAAAATTTGTTAATCCATTTCCTTCAATATTCAGTGCATTAAAGATGAGTCCCATAACTGCAGCACCTATAAAACCACTTAAAATAATTCTCCAACTACCCACTTTAGTTAAGATTAATATTAAAGCTCCTAGTAAAATTAACAAGGTTGATGTTTCTGAAACAGAACCTGGTATAAAGCCATTAAACATATCCATTGACGAGTATGCAACGTCTTTACCTTCAGCTAAAGCACCCAGAATTGTTTCTCCTGAAATAGAGTCAACATTTGACGCTTCACTAACCCATATCTTATTACCAGACATATATGTCGGATATGCAAAGAAGGCAAAAGCTCTTGCCGTCAATGCTGGATTCAAAATATTCATCCCTGTTCCTCCAAAAGCTTCTTTACCAATCACAACTGAAAATATAACAGCTAAAGCAACCATCCATAACGGAATGTCAACTGGCATAATCATCGGAATTAATAAACCTGTAACAAGGTAACCCTCATTAACTTCGTGTCCGCGTAAAATAGCAAACAAAAACTCGAGTGCTAAACCTACACCGTATGACACAATAATCATCGGTACAATTTTATAAGCACCATGCAAGAAGGCTTCACCAAAGCCAACCTCTTGACCTAATTGTGTGAAATGCTGAAAACCTGCATTCCAAATTCCAAAAATCAAAGCAGGAATCAACGCCAGCACAACTGTGATCATTGTTCGTTTTAAATCAACCGCATCACGAACGTGTGCTCCTTTTTGCGTTGTGTGATTAGGCACAAACAAAAAGGTATCAAGAGCGTTTACAGCTGGTGCATATTTTTCAAACTTTTCACCTGGCTGAAATGGCTCTTTAACTTTGTCTAATTTTTTTCTAATCCAACTCATAACAATTTTTTTATCCGACTTCTGTAATCATTATATCTAAACCTTTTCTTATGACATGCTGTGCTTCAAACTTTGAAGTATTGATATAATCAATTAAAGCAAAATCTTCAGGAATAACTTCGTATATACCTAAGTTTTCCATCTTTTCAACATCACCAGCCATACACGCTTTCAATAATTCCATAGGAAAAATATCTAAAGGCATCACTTCCTCCATTTCACCAGTCACAACTAAAGAACGCTCTTCGCCATTAAGGTTAGTATTGACATCGTATTTACGATTCGGAAACAACCATGACAAAGAAGTCTTTGACATTGAATGCACATGATTATCCTTAAAAGGAATCCACCCGAACATTCTGTAAGAATCACCTTCAGGAATGATGGTCAATTCATTGTCATAAAAACTCATGTGTCCGTCAGAATCGATTTTCTCTCCTGTTAAAACATCACCAGAAATAAATCGAGAATTATCATCAAAAGCCTTTACAAAAGAACTAACCTGAGCACCTATAATTGTTTTGTAGTATTTTCTATCTTGTGCAGATTGTCCAGTAACAGCTACGGTTCGTTCAGCATTGAAGCGACCTGTTTTAAAAAGCTCTCCGATAATAGCAACATCTTCAGCTCCAACCGCCCAGACTTTTTCACCTGAATTCATTGGCTCTGTTTCATGAACTAAAGTTCCGACATTACCTGCTGGATGTGGTCCAGAAACAGAAAGAATTTCAGCATTCTTCACATCTTTCAATGCAGAAGTAGAATGAGAATCAACACCTAAATAAACATGACCTTCAGTCAATTTATTAAGCACATTAATTCCTTCTTGAAAAAATTCGATTTTATCTTTTAAAACAAACTCTAAGTCAGCAACTAAAGGCGCTGTATTGTAAGCAGAGACATATATCGCTTTCGGCGTATCTTCAGCATCTGCCAACACATCATAAGGTCTTTGCTTTATGAAAGCCCCCAAACCGGTTGCGAACAATTTCGCTTTGACATCTTCAGAAGATGCACTTTCAGTTGAAAGAGAACCAAAATCTTTATATTCGATTTCTTTATCTGCCTCGATAATGACTTCAAGAATTCTTCTTTTAGCCCCTCGAACAATTTCTTTCAACAAACCACTTACTGGAGAGACAAATCTCGTTTGGTCAGCATATTTTGAGAAAAACAGTTCATCACCAGCTTTCACACGAGCTCCTTCTTTAAGTAGCATCTTCGGTACAACCGAGTAAAAGTTTGGTGGCTTAACGGAATAGGTGTTTGACAACGGGACAACTTCGAGAATTTTCTCCGCCTCACCCTTGAAAGGAAGTTTTAATCCTTTCTTAACTTTAACGCTTTTAGACATTTTCAACGTAGAGTTTTAAATTGGATGGCAAATATAATAATCATAGTTTCAATTACTCATTAAACCATTCTTATAGTTACACTATTTATATCGATTCTAAACAAATATACTAAGACTTTATTATATTTGATAAAAAAAGTTTGAAAACATCTTATCTTATCGTATTCATTTTAAGTTTTTACGTCAGTTTTTCTCAAGTTTATGAAACACCTCCCACAGAAAACATAAAAACAATAATTTTTCAATCATCAAGCGATGAATTTAGCGGAACACCGATCATGAAAATGAATGATCGTCTTATTTTGAAATTTGACGATTTAAAAGGCGCAGAAAGCGATTATTATTATGAAATTGAACATTACAATTTTGATTGGACTAAATCTGATCTTTCAAAAAGTGAATATTTAGAAGGCTTTGATGATTTAAGAATTCTAAATTTCCAAAACTCTTTTAACACATTACAATCTTACACTAATTATTCTCTAAATCTCCCTAATAAGGATACGCGCGCTTTTAAAAAAACAGGGAATTATCTTTTAAAAATCAAAAACGATGCTGGTCAAGTCGTTTTTACAAGAAAATTTATTGTCGTTAATAATGAAGTTAAAGTAAAAATGTCTGTTTTAGAAGACCGCAGATTAGACTATGCCAATCAAAAGCAAGTTATCAATTTTGAAATTGGTCAAGATGATTTTTTCTTTAAAAACCCTAAACAAAGCGTCAAAGTTGTTTTGATAAAAAACAATGATTTCTCTAATGGCATTTACGACTTAAAACCTCAATACAACCAAGGCAATACATTGATTTACAGATACAATGATGAAAGTTCTTTTTGGGGCGGAAACGAGTATCGTAACTTCGACACAAAAGACATTCGTTTAGGAACTTCTCAAATCCGACGTGTTGAACTCACAGATATTTATAACTCATACTTATTTAAAGATTACGATCGCAGCACCAGAGAATATACTTACAATCCAGATATTAACGGTAGCTTTTTACTCAATGTCATTAATGCTGATCAGCTTGATAAGGAAGCTGATTACACGAGAGTTCATTTTAAACTACAAACAAATAAAGATTTAAGTGATGGCGAAGTTCATGTTTACGGAAAATTTAATAACTACACATTAAACGATGACACCATGCTTAAATTAAATCCGAATACTGGTTCTTATGAAAACAGCATGCTTTTTAAACAAGGTTTTTATAATTACAAATATGTTTTCTGGAGTCAAGATAAAGGCTTTAACGACATTAAAATTTCCGGCAGTCACACAGAAACCGAGAACTTATATTCAATTATTGTTTACTACAGACCTGTTGGAGCAAGATATGACAAGGTCATAGGAACAGGGCATTTGATTAGCAGGAATATCAAAAAATAGACTTTGGCATTTATTAACACATATTAATAAAATCTTATTTTTTGACACTTCTCAGTCAGAACAATTTAAGTATCTTTAGCCTCATTAAAAACTACTAAAAAAAATTATTAATTATGGGCAAAGGATTTTTTCAAGTGCCACCTGCGATTAATGAGCCAATCAAATCGTATGCGCCAGGTACTCCTGAACGAGAATCAGTATTAAAAAAATATAAAGAACTTTACAATCAAAAAATTGAAGTCCCTTTATATATAGGATCAAAAGAAATTAAAACAGGTGATACAGCTAGCATCAGACCTCCACATGATCATCAACACGAAGTTGGTGTTTACCACAAAGCTGAAAAAAAACATATTGAAGAAGCAATAGAAAGCTCACTTGAAGCGCGCCAGAAATGGGCGAACCTACCTTGGGAACAACGTGCTGCTGTTTTCTTAAAAGCTGCAGATCTTATTGCTGGACCTTACAGAGATAAAATGAATGCTTCAACAATGATTGGGCAATCAAAAACTATCTTCCAAGCAGAAATTGACTCAGCATGTGAAATCGTTGACTTTTTAAGATTTAACGTTGAGTATATGACGCAAATCTTTGAAGAGCAACCAGAATCAGATTCATCAGCATGGAACCGTGTTGAACACAGACCGCTTGAAGGTTTTGTTTACGCAATTACGCCGTTTAACTTTACAGCAATTGCCGGAAACTTACCAGCAAGTGCTGCTTTAATGGGTAACGTTGCTGTATGGAAACCAAGTGCTGCACAAATGTTTTCTGCACAAGTGATTATGGAAGTCTTTAAAGAAGCTGGTGTTCCTGATGGTGTGATTAATATGGTGATGGGAGACCCTGAAATGATTACAGACACTATATTATCACACCCAGATTTTACTGGTGTTCACTTTACAGGAAGTACTGATGTCTTCAAAGGAATTTGGTCGAAAATCGGTGAAAACATTCACAACTATAAAACTTACCCAAGAATTGTAGGTGAAACTGGTGGTAAAGATTTCATCGTAGCTCACAATTCTGCAAGTCCAAAAGTTATTGCAACGGCTTTAACACGTGGTGCTTTTGAGTTCCAAGGACAAAAATGTAGTGCAGCTTCAAGAACATATATTCCAAAAAGTATTTGGCCAGAAGTAAAAAAACACCTCGTTGAGGATATCAAATCTTTTAAAATAGGTAGTCCAGAGAATTTCGAGAATTTCTTTACAGCTGTTATTCATGAAAAATCTTTTGATAAGCTAGCTAAATATATCGATCAAGCTAAAAAAGATGATAATGCTGAAATTATTGTTGGTGGTACTTATGATAAATCTAAAGGATGGTTTGTTGACCCTACTGTGATTGTCACAACAGACCCTAAATACACAACAATGGAAACTGAATTATTCGGTCCAGTTTTAACTGTTTATGTTTATGAAGATGACAAGTTTGAAGAAACTTTACACCTTTGTAATGAAACAAGTCAGTATGCATTAACAGGATCTATTATTTCTACAGATCGCTATGCTGCTACTTTAGCAACTGAAATTTTACAAGATGCAGCAGGAAACTTCTATATCAATGATAAATGTACAGGTGCTGTTGTCGGCAAACAACCATTTGGTGGCGCTAGAAATAGTGGTACAAATGATAAAGCAGGTTCTAAATTAAACTTATTACGTTGGACATCTCCTCGACTAATTAAGGAAACATTTGTACCAGCGACTGATTATAGATATCCTTTTATGGATAAAGAATAATCAATTTTTATTATAAAAATAAAAGAAGCTGTTTCTTAACTGAAACAGCTTCTTTGCTTTAAGCCTGTAGAGAGATAAATTTTATTAACCTTTATACTTCATTGGAAGATAAACAACCTTTTTTGTTTCGAAAAAATCGTTTGAAAAAATTTCATCAAGATTGAATATTTCTGCTGTTTGATAAGTCGCTAATTCTTCTGACAAGTCACCTCCTTTTAAATATAAAATACCATTTTTCAATTCGTGATTCGATTTTTTAGCAATCTTACCTTTTACCCAATGCACAAAAGTTGGCATTGCTGCCACTGCTCTACTCACTATAAAATCAAATTGTTGATCAATGGTTTCAACACGTGCATTAACAGTTTTGACATTCTTTAAATCTAAAGCTTGGACAACTTCTTCAACGACTTTAATTTTTTTACCAATACTATCAACCAAAGTAAAGTTGGTTTCAGGATGTAAAATTGCTAAAGGTATACCAGGAAAACCACCTCCGGTGCCAACATCCAAAATATGCGATCCTAGTTTAAAACGTTGAATTTTGGCAATAGCCAGACTATGCAAGACGTGTCGTGTATAAATCTCATCAATATCTTTACGAGAAACAACATTTATTTTCTGATTCCAGTCTTTATAAACAACTGCTATTTTTTTGAATTGTTCAAGCTGCTCATCAGTTAAGTCAGGAAAATGTTTGGTAATAATTGAATGCATAGTTATTTTTTTTCAGTCACTAAATTTATGCAAAAATAGATTTTTAAGCTTGACATGAAGCTTTTATGCCTCTATAATTTCTATGTAGTATTTAAATAAGATCTATGATGTTTACGCAGCAAGGATTGAAATGAAAATCCTGGAAGATAGAAAGCTTAATTTTAGCATCAAGACAAGCTTGATCACTTGAAAGCCTTGTATTGATTAGCAAAATTAGCTTTTCTAGCTGAAGCATTGCAATGAAAAGCCTGTTTCTCTAGGTTTAAACGAACCTAAAGAAGCTGCCCAAATTAACAAAAAACACATAATGCCTCTGAAAATTAATTGTATTTTTGCGATTATAAATTTTAGAATACATGACAAACCCAACAATCAAGTTTGCACGCAAAGACCCGCACAAATTTTTTAGAACATTAAATAAGCGCGTCAACTCTTACTTTAAGGAAAACAACATTCAAAAAACTGGTAACTGGAAGCTGCATCTAAAAGCAGTGATCATGTTCTCATTATTTTTAACACCTTATTTTCTCATTTTATTTCTCGATATTTCAGACTGGTGGAAGCTGCTTTTCACAGTTTTAATGGGCGTTGGCATGGCTGGCGTTGGCATGAATGTGATGCATGATGGAAATCATGGCGTTTACTCAAAAAAGAAATGGGTTAATAAATTTATGGGAAGTAGCATTTATGTTTTAGCCGGAAATGTTTATAACTGGCAAGTACAGCACAATGTCCTTCACCATACCTACACGAATATTCACGGTCATGATGAGGATATCGACGCTGGTAGAATCATCAGATTTTCGAAACATGCAAAATGGAGAAGATTCCATAAGTTTCAACACATTTATTCTGTTTTCTTATACGGTTTATTGACTTTCAACTGGGCGTTAACGACAGATTTTATACAGACAAAAAATTATTTGAAGCGTCAATTATCTTACGGAAAGATGCCGAGTAAGTGGAAACAATGGAGCACACTAGCAATTACAAAGTCGATCTATATCACTGTTTGGTTGATTATTCCGATGTTGATTGGTATTACGTGGTGGAAAGTTATTCTTGGTTTTTTTGTGATGCACTACACCGCTGGATTAATCTTAAGTGTGATCTTTCAATTAGCTCACGTTTTAGAAGATAATGAAATGCCTATGCCGAATGAAAAAGGAGAAATGAAAAACACATGGGCAATTCACCAACTCTTTACGACAACAAACTTTGCGACAAAGAACAAGATTGTTAATTGGTTTACTGGTGGTTTAAATCATCAAGTGGAACACCATATTTTTCCAAACATCAGTCATATTCATTATGATAAAATTGCTGAAATTGTAAAGGAAACTGCACAAGAGTTTAATTTACCTTACAATGAATATGAAACTACACGCTCAGCGATTAAATCACATTTTAATTACCTGAAAAAATTAGGAGCTCAGCCAGAGCTGGCTTCTTAAAAAATATATATTTAGAATGATCAAATTATCTGACAAAGTCGAAAAATTAGAGACCTCAGCAACTTTAGCTATGGCTGCAAAAGCACGTGAACTGAAAGCTGAAGGCCACAAAATTATCGGATTAAGCTTAGGCGAGCCAGATTTTAACACGCCAGAATTTATTAAAAAAGCTGCGATTGAAGCTATTGAGGACAACTACAACACTTACACACCTGTTGATGGTTACCCAGAACTAAAAGCTGCGATTCAGAAAAAATTCAAACGCGATAATGATCTTGATTATTCTGACAAACAAATTGTTGTTTCAACAGGCGCTAAACAAGCATTATATAATGTCGCTGCAGCAATTATTAACCCTGGTGATGAAGTCATTTTACCTTGCCCATATTGGGTGAGTTATAAAGACATCGTTAAATTAAACGAGGGAGTTCCTGTAGAAGTCGAAACCAGCATTGATCAAGATTTCAAAATGACGGCTGATCAGCTTAGAAAAGCGATTACGCCTAAAACAAAAATGATTTGGTATAGCTCTCCATGTAACCCAAGTGGATCTGTTTACCAAAAAGAGGAATTAGAAGCTTTAGCAGAAGTATTGGCTGATCACCCACATATTGTCGTCGTAAGTGATGAAATATACGAACATATTAATTTTGGACATCAGCATGTTTCAATGGCAAGCATTAAAGGCATGAAAGATAGAACTGTGACTGTCAACGGTGTTTCTAAAGCATTTGCTATGACAGGTTGGAGAATTGGCTATATCGGTGCACCAGAAGAAATCGCTAAAGCTTGTACAAAATTACAGGGTCAAGTCACAAGTGGAGCAAACTGTATTGCTCAACGTGCTGTGATTACTGCTTTGCAAGCTGATGTTAGTGAATTGGATTACATGATTGACGAATTCAAGTCAAGACGTCAATTGATTTTAGACTTGCTAAATGACATCAAAGGTTTTGAATGTAATGAACCAGAAGGTGCTTTTTATGTTTTCCCTAATGTCAATTCTTTTTTCGGAAAAACGGTTAAAGGCCGTAAAATTGAAAACGCAACTGATTTCTCTATGCTTTTATTAGAAGAAGCTTTTGTTGCGACAGTGACAGGAGAAGCATTTGGTAACCCTGATTGTATTCGTATTTCTTATGCTGCAAGTGAAGAAGAAATTATTGAAGCCATGAAACGTATTAAAGCATTACTTGAGTCTTAATTAAAACTTCAAGTCTATTTTTATAACAAAAAAGCCTGCAAATTGCAGGCTTTTTTCATTGAATATATATGATATAAACTAAGATTATGAAATCAACTTAGCTCAATACTTTCTGTACTTTATCAGCAGCTTCTTGGAAAAGGACTGCACTTTCAACAGCCAATCCAGAATTGTCAATTAATTCTTTAGCCATCTCAGCATTTGTCCCTTGCAATCTTACGATAATAGGCACTTTAATTTGGTCACCTAAATTTTTATAAGCTTCAACAACACCTTCAGCAACACGATCACAACGAACGATACCTCCGAAAATGTTAATCAAAATTGCTTCAACTTTATCGTCTTTTAAGATTAATCTAAAAGCTTCTTCAACTCTTTTTGCATCAGCAGTACCACCAACGTCAAGGAAGTTAGCAGGCTCACCACCAGCAAACTTAATCAAGTCCATTGTTGCCATTGCTAAACCAGCACCATTTACCATACAACCAACGTTTCCGTCAAGGTTAACATAGCTTAAGCCAGCTTCTTTAGCTTCAACTTCCGTCGGGTCTTCCTCACGGATGTCACGCATTTCTTGGTAATCTTTATGTCTAAATAAAGCAGAATCATCTAAAGAGACTTTAGAGTCAACAGCTAAAATTTTATCATCACTTGTTTTTAAAACAGGGTTGATTTCGAAAAGAGAAGAATCTGATTTGTCGTAAGCTGTATATAATGACATAACGAACTTAACCATTTCTTTAAAAGCTTTTCCTGACAAACCTAAGTTGAATGCAACACGGCGTGCTTGGAAAGGTAAAATACCTGTTGCTGGATCGATTTCTTCAGTAAAAATCTTGTCTGGCGTTTCATCCGCAACAGTTTCGATGTCCATCCCTCCTTCTGGAGAATACATCAACATATTACGACCAGTTGCTCTATTTAATAAAACAGACATATAGTATTCTTCAGGCTCATTGTCGCCAGGATAGTAAACATCCTCACAAACTAAAACCTGATGTACGCGCTTCCCTTCTTTAGAAGTTTGTGGCGTCACCAAATCCATTCCGATAATTTCTCCTGCGATTTCTTCAACCTCTTTAAGGTTTTTGGCAAGTTTAACACCACCACCTTTTCCACGACCACCTGCGTGCACTTGCGCTTTAATCACGTGCCAACCTGTGCCAGTTTCTTCGGTTAATTTCTTAGCAGCATCTACTGCTTCTTCTGGTGTTGTAGCAACGATACCACGCTGAACGTTGACGCCGAAGCTACTTAATATTTCTTTGCCTTGATATTCGTGTAAATTCATAATCAGGTTTTATGATAATTTTTATATGCTCTACAAAAGTAACAATTTATGGTGTCGATACAATATAATTCAAGGGGAATTGATAAGATTTAAAATCAATTTCATGAATAGGTCTAAACTACAATAGATAGACACAACCAAAAGCTGTATTTTAATCTCAATAATTCCCTAAAAACTAAAAAATAAGCTAAAACAAATCTAAAATCTTCTTGAATTATATTTTTAGAAAATGCATTTTAAAATTGTTGAAACCTCGAAATTAATTGGTATTTTTGCCTCCCGTAATGACATAATTTCAACACGATGGCCGAAACAAAATATATTTTTGTCACAGGTGGTGTTTCTTCGTCTCTCGGGAAAGGAATAATCGCCGCTTCTTTAGCAAAACTTCTTCAAGCACGAGGTTATAAAACCACAATCCAGAAGCTAGATCCTTATATTAATATTGATCCAGGAACGCTTAACCCTTATGAACATGGTGAATGCTTTGTCACAGAAGATGGTGCAGAAACCGATCTTGACCTTGGGCATTACGAGCGCTTTCTTAACGTTAACACCTCTCAGGCTAATAGTGTGACAACCGGACGTATTTACCAAAGCGTGATCAATAAAGAAAGACGTGGCGAATATTTGGGCAAAACCGTTCAAGTCATCCCTCATATTACAAATGAAATCAAAGATCGTATTAAAATCTTAGGCGAAAGCGGTGATTATGATATTGTCTTGACTGAAATTGGTGGAACTGTCGGCGATATTGAATCATTACCATACATTGAAGCTGTACGACAACTCAAATGGGAACTCGGTGACAACAATGCATTGATAATTCACTTAACCTTGATCCCTTATCTATCTGCGGCTGGAGAACTCAAAACAAAACCAACGCAACACAGCGTCAAAACATTGATGGAAAGCGGTATTTCACCAGAAATTCTTGTGTGCAGAACAGAGCATCACATCGGAGAAGATATACGCAAAAAACTTGCCTTGTTTTGCAATGTCAAACAAGAGGCTGTTATAGAATCTATAGATGCAGACACAATTTACGATGTTCCGAATCTGATGGTTGAAGAAGGTTTAGATGTGATTGCGCTTGAAAAATTGAAATTACCGAATAAACAAGAACCAGATTTAAAACAATGGAATTCATTTTTGTCAAGATTAAAAAATGCAAAAACGACACTAAAAATTGGTCTGGTTGGAAAATATGTAGAATTACAAGATTCTTATAAATCAATTTTAGAGGCTTTCATACATGCAGGTGCTTACAATGATGTGAAAATTGAAACAATCAGCATTCATTCTGAATTTATGGATGACAACACTGAAATCATCAAATCGCTAGATGGTATTTTGGTTGCTCCAGGTTTTGGAGAACGCGGCATTCAAGGAAAAATAGAGGCTGTTAAATACGCAAGAGAACATCAAATTCCTTTTTTTGGCATCTGTTTGGGGATGCAAATGGCTATTATAGAATTTGCTAGAAATGTCCTTAATCTAGAGAATGCCAATTCCACTGAAATGGACAAAAACACGCCGCATCCTGTCATAGATATTATGGATGATCAGAAAAAAATTGTTGATATGGGTGGTACCATGCGATTAGGCGCTTGGGATTGTGAATTGAGAGAAGGCTCTAAACTCGCTGAAATTTATCAATCACAAAACATTAGCGAAAGACACCGCCATCGCTATGAAGTCAATAATAAATATGTCGATCAGCTTGAAGAAAAGGGTATGATTTGCTCGGGTCGAAATAAAGAAACAGATTTAGTTGAAACTATTGAATTGGAAGATCATCCTTTCTTTGTTGGCGTTCAATTTCATCCAGAATATAAAAGTACAGTTTCAAATCCGCATCCCCTTTTTATGGCATTTGTTGAAGCTGCGAAAAAATTCAATACAGAAAAAGAATAATTAATTTGACAAAAATTATTGTTTTATAAGCCTAAGTCAAACAATTTACGGACTTTTGCAAAAAAATTTTTAAACATTCGTGATTATATAGGTAATGGAAGAAAAAGGAAATTTTGATAAAAATTCGATCATTGGCTTTTTGTTGATTGGTGCTATTTTACTCTCATGGTTGTACTTTAGACCTGAAGAAGCTCCAAAAGAAGTTAATGAACAAACAAATACAGAAGTCACTACTGATGACAAACAAACTGAAGTAGAAAAACCAGACTTATCTCAACAAAAGGAAACAAGCCAACTTACTGCAAATGGAAATGATTCTTTGGCACTAAGCATGGCGCAACAACAATATGGTGCTTTTGGTTACTCTGTTGTTGAAGCACAAAAATTGGAGCAAGAAACAACAACTTTTGAGAATGAGGTTGTCAAAATTACAGTTGCCAATAGAGGTGGACAAGTTGTTTCTGCCGAATTAAAAGAACATAACACTTTTGACGGGAAACCTGTTTACCTTGTTAAGGATGGGAACTCTGAGTTTAACATTAAATTTCAGACGAACGATAATCGTAACATCGAAACCAAAGATTTAATGTTTATCCCTGAACTTACAGAGGTCGGAGATTCTCAGAAATTGATGATGCGTGCTAAAACTTCTGAAAGCGAATATCTGGAGTTTGCCTACACATTAAAGCCAAAAGATTATATGCTTGATTTCACTTTAAGATCTCAAGGTCTTAATAATGTTATCAATAGCAATAAAGCTGATTTAACTTGGGACTTAAAAGCTTATCGTCGAGCAAAAAGTATCTCTTATGAAAACAGATATACAGAAATTGTTTTTCAGTATGAAGATGGCAAGGACGACTACACAGGTCAAGGTGATGAAGCAAGTGAGGAAGGCAATAAAATTGATTGGTTTGCTTTTAAACAGCACTTCTTTACAACGATATTATTAACTGATAATTCTTTTGAAAAAGGGAAATTTACTTCATACAACCTTGTTCAAGACGAGCAGGTTGACACGCTTTACACAAAAAGATTTGTAGCCGATATTCCATTAAAACTCAACAACAACGAGTTTTCTGAAAACATGAATCTTTATTTTGGACCAGCAGATTATCAGTTACTGACAACTTATGAAAAGAATTTAGATGAAATTGTTCCGACGGGTTGGGGAATATTCGGGTGGATTAACAAATATGTCTTTATTCCATTATTCGGCTTTTTAAGCAGTACTTTAGGGAATTATGGTCTTGCGATTATTGTGATGACAATTATGGTAAGAATAGTGCTTTCTCCCGTCACTTATAAATCATACTTATCTCAAGCTAAAATGAAAGTTTTACGTCCTGAGATCAATGAGATTAATAAAAAGTACGAGGACAATGCGATGAAAAAGCAGCAAGAAACAATGAAGCTTTACAGTAAAACTGGCGTGAGTCCGTTAGCGGGCTGTATTCCTGCCCTACTTCAGATACCAGTTTTCTATGCTTTATTCCAATTCTTCCCGAGTGCTTTTGATTTACGTCAAAAAAGCTTTTTATGGGCTGAAGATTTATCGAGTTATGATGTTATTTTTGAATGGGATGCTAATATTCCTTTAATCTCGTGGATTTACGGAAATCACGTGAGTTTATTCCCGATTTTAGCATCTGTTGCAATTTTCATTTACATGACAATGACCACTGGTCAAAATATGCAACAAGCACAGCAACCAGGGATGCCAAACATGAAATTTATCATGTATTTATCTCCTCTATTTATGCTTGTTTTCTTTAACAATTATGCGAGTGGATTATCATTATATTATTTCATCTCTAATTTAATTACCATCGGAATTATGCTTGTCATTAAACATGTGATTGTTGATGAAAAGAAAATCCATGCGAAGATTGAACAGAAAAAAAAGAAACCTAAAAAGAAAGGTAAGTTTGCACGTAAGTTTCAAGATATTATGGCACAAGCGGAAGAGCAGCAAAAGCAGAATAAGAAGAAGTAAAATTCTTGTTTATAAAACTAGAAAAATAAAAAGCTGTCTCATTTATTTGAGACAGCTTTTTTTAAATTATGACTTCAAGCATTCGATTATAAATACAAATATCAAAGTAAATTAATCATTTTATAAGTTTAGAATAAGAGATGCTTAAGGAATTCAGCATTAACATGATTCCATGGTGAGTCCACTATCACTCCATGGTAAGTCCAATATTTATCATAAAAACATGGACTCAATATGAAGTTAATACGCATTGATATTTCTTTTACATTAACTCATAATGAGAATTAATTCAAAGAAGTATTAGCTTATACAACTAACAGTGATTTCTTAAATAAACAAATACATTATCTCGAATAAAAAGAGAAAAGAAACTCATCATAATCAATTTCAAAAAAAAACCGTCTCATTAAAAGTAATGAGACGGTTTAATTCAATTTAAAATTTTATAGAATTACAAATGCTTATAATTCTGGTAATAGAACTGTATCAATCGCATGGATAACACCGTTACCAGCTTGAACATCAAATTTTACAATTGTAGAAGTTCTTCCATTAGGATCTTCAATTGTTCCTCCTGCAGCATCTAAAGTAATATCGTCACCTAAAGTTTGTACAACTCCAGAAGAGATTGTGTTCGATGTGACATTAGCACCAGCAACAACATGAGTATTTAAGGTTGCTTCTAAAGTTGCTGTAGGAATATCATTAAGTGAGGCAAAATTTAATTCACCTAACACATCTACAAAAGCATCATTGGTTGGTGCAAATACTGTAAATGGTGCTGGAGAATCAAAGCTACTTAATGTGTTCACGTAAGTGAAGCTAGATTCACGTGTTAAGGCATCAACTAAAATTGAAAAGTTAGGATCAGCTGTTGCAAAAGTTGTCACATCAGGAATTGTAATGACTTCATCAACAACGTGCACAACGCCATTTGTCGCCTCTAAATCAGCAACTGTCACTGTTGACATTCCGTTCAACATTACACCACTATCTATATTAATGTATAAACTCAAATTATTAGCATCACCTGAAATTGTTTCTGTAGCTAAAGTATTGACATACATATTAGATAAGTCTGCTGACATATTTGTTCCAGCAACAACATGATTCATCAATATATTTTTAACTTCTTCAGCAGATAAACCAGAAATATCAATATTTCCAAAAGCCGAATCAGTTGGAGCAAATACAGTAAACTCATCTGAATTTAAAGCAGAAACCAAATCAGCATCCATCAATGCTTGTGCTAAAACTGTATGATCAGGGCTTTCTGAAATAATTTCATAAGTTGTTTCTATAACATTATCAGGAGCAATAACTTTATCAATCACGTGAATAACACCATTTCCTGCTTGAACATCAGTCACAGTAATGTTGATCATTCTTCCATTTTGATCAGTGATCACAGCATTTTCAGCATCAATTTCAATAGGATCACCTAAAGTATTTACTGTACCATCTGTTAGGTCTTCAGAACGAACATTGGCTCCTGCAATTACATGTGAGTTTAAAGTCGCTTCTAAGGCTGAAGTTGGCACATCTGCTAAAGAAGTTAAACCTAACTCATCTAAAAAGTCACTAAAAGCTGCATTTGTTGGTGCAAATACTGTAAAAGGTGCAGGAGAATCATTACTGCTTAAAACATCAACAAAAGTAAAACTACTTTCTCTAGTTAATGCAGCAACTAATCCAGTGAAATTATTGTCAGCTGTTGCAAAAGTTGCAACCGAAGGAATCGTAATGACTTCATCAACAATATGCACAACACCATTAGAAGCTGTAACATCTGCAGTTATGACTGAAGACATACCATTTAAAGTGACGCCTCCGTCAGTACTGACATGCATATTAATGATGTCATTATCTGAATTTTTAGCATTCGTGTCAATATATCCGTTTGTAAGATCAGTTGACATCGCTGCACCAGTAATAACATGATTCAATAAAACGTTTTTTAAATCGTCAGTTGACAATCCACTCACATCAATATTTCCAAAAGCTGCATCAGTTGGTGCAAATACTGTAAATATATCTGAATCCAAAACCTGATCTAAACCAGTATCTAACAACGCTTGTTCAAGCATTTCATGATCTGGACTATTAGCAATTGTTTCAAATGTTGTAAATTCCTCGACTACAGGCTGTCCTGCATCGTCGTCATCGCTACAAGAAGCGAGCAAAATGACGGAAAATAATAAAATAAATCTTTTAATCATGATAGTTGATTTTTTTTGTTCAGGGTAAAAATAAAAACTTCATTCTTTAATCTTGTTTAATCTTTGTTAATTTTCATTAAACAAAACGAAATTATTAAAATTACGATAATGGTAACCTCAGTTCATTACTCAATTTGTTATTTTTGCAACAAGATTTAAAGAATATGAAAAAGAGAGTCGTTGTTGGTTTAAGTGGCGGTGTTGATTCTAGTGTCACGGCTTATTTATGTCAACAGCAAGGTTATGAAGTCATCGGTCTTTTTATGAAAAACTGGCATGACGATTCAGTAACAATCAGTGACGAATGTCCTTGGCTAGAAGATAGTAATGATGCGATGTTGGTTGCTGAAAAATTAGGGATACCATTTCAAACGGTCGATTTAAGCAAAGAATACAAAAAGAAAATTGTCGATTATATGTTTTCAGAATATGAAAACGGACGAACACCTAATCCAGATGTTCTCTGTAATCGAGAAATTAAATTTGATGAATTTCTGAAAATTGCTGAATCATTGGGTGCTGATTATGTTGCAACTGGACATTATTGTAGAAAGGAAGAAATTGAAGTCGATGGTGAAAAGAAATATCAACTTTTGGCAGGAAAAGATGGAAATAAAGATCAATCATACTTTTTATGTCAAATTTCTCAAGAACAATTGTCAAAAGCTTTATTCCCTGTTGGTGATCTTCAAAAATCTGAAGTACGACGAATTGCAGCTGAGCAGGATTTGATCACTGCCGATAAAAAAGATTCACAAGGTTTATGTTTTATAGGTAAAGTAAGATTACCTGATTTTTTACAACAACAGCTCAAACCTAAAAAAGGTGATATCGTTGAAATTCCTGCTGACAGTCCTTTATATAATAACAAAAAGGAAAATGATACTTCTGACGACATTTATAAATTAAGCCAGAAAATAAAGTATCAAAAATCTGATGGTAAAGTTGTTGCAACGCATGATGGCGCGCATTTCTTTACAAAAGGTCAGCGTAAAGGTTTAGCTGTAGGCGGAACCAAAGAACCACTTTTTGTGATTGATACTGACGTTAAAGAAAATATTATTTATACTGGACAAGGTAAAGATCATCCAGGCTTACTCAAACGTGGTTTAGAAGTTAAAGCTAATGATATACATTGGATTCGTGAAGATTTAAAACTTAAAGAAGGCGAAATAATGGAAGTTCAGGCAAGAATACGTTATCGTCAACCGCTTGAAAAAGCCACTTTACATCAAACAAAAGATAGTCTATTTGTTATCTTTGAAAACAATCAATCTGCAATTACTGAAGGACAATTTGTCGCTTGGTATCAAGGTGACGAATTACTTGGCTCTGGCGTGATTGCTTAAATTAAAGTCAAATGCAGAACAACAGAATTACAGAATTATTCAATATAAAATATCCGTTGATTCAAGCAGGAATGATTTGGGCTAGTGGTTGGAAGCTCGCAAGTGCAGCGAGTAATGCTGGCGCTTTAGGAATCATTGGTGCAGGATCGATGTATCCTGATGTTTTACGAGAACACATCCAAAAATGCAAAAAAGCAACTGACCAACCTTTTGCTGTCAACGTCCCTATGCTCTACCCTGATATTGAAAAGATCATGGAAATCATTATTGAGGAAGGCGTTGAAATCGTTTTTACCTCAGCTGGAAATCCAAAAACCTGGACAAAGCATTTACAAGATCATAACATTAAAGTTGTGCATGTGGTGAGCAGTGTCAAATTTGGTTTAAAAGCTGAAGCAGCTGGTGTTGATGCCGTTGTTACTGAAGGTTTTGAAGCTGGCGGACATAACGGTCGTGACGAAACAACAACATTGACCTTAATTCCGATGATTACAAAAGAGCTCAATATTCCTGTGATTGCTGCTGGAGGAATTGCCAATGGCGATGCGATGCTTGCAACGATGATATTAGGTGCTGAAGCTGTACAAGTCGGAACACGTTTTGTCGCTTCTCATGAAGCTTCATCACATATTAATTTTAAAAATGAAGTTGTCAAGGCTAAAGAAGGCGACACACAATTGACATTAAAAGAATTGGCGCCAGTGAGATTATTAAAAAACAAATTCTTTTATGATGTTCAAGAATTGTATCAACAAACGCCAACTAAGGAACAATTGATAAAACTTCTAGGTCGTGCAAGAGCGAAGAAAGGCATGTTTGAAGGTGATTTAGAAGAAGGTGAACTTGAAATTGGTCAAATTTCAGGCTTGATTTCTGATATTCTTCCCGCTGCAGATATTGTCAATAATATCATGTCAGAGTTTGAAGAAGCTAAAGAAAGAGTTGCTAAACTTTAAATTTTCAATAAAATTTATACCTGAAAAAAGGTCTCATTTAACGAATGAGACCTTTTTTAATTGCTAGATATTTTAAAAATATGCCTTATCTACTCTTGAGGTAAAAGCTCAATCACATTAAGCTTTAAGTCATCTTGGTATTCGATTAAATAAACTGCGGTATTGCGATAAATCTTTTCAAAAACATCATATTGATATTGAAATTTATTTTGGTAATATTCTGTAAAACCGTCAAGCTTGACAGCATCATAAAAATCACCAACATAAGCCAATCTTAAAATGACATCCATTGTGACATCAAAACCACGTAAGAAGTATTTTGATTTTAAAATATCATCACCACCTTTCAATTTGTATTCAGAAACATCATAATTTGAATCTGTATAAAGCAATTTCAAGTTAGACAAATATGTATTTGAAATATCATCTCTTAAAGCCGATTTTGACGGCATCATCAATTTGATATCGTAACCTTTTTTTCTGTAGCTTTCAAGAAAAGAAACAGTTGACTCCGCGATGCCAATTTTATCAGTATCGAGGATAAACCAATTGGTTTTTCCCTTTTGCAAAACGCTGCCAACTTCTTTCATTTGCAAATAAGATTCGCTCATACGTACGTGTTTTGTTCCTGGAAAAGTTCTATCGATGACTTGCTTGAAATGATTATTTCCAGCATCAGAAAGCAAGCTTAAATTAACATCATCCGTTATATTCTGATGGATATAAGTCGTGATCATTTCTTCTTTTAAAGCTCGACTTGGCAAAGAGTTAAAAATTTGAGTTCCTGACATAGAAGCTTCAGTAATTGGCAAAATAACAGGAATCGAATCTTTTGATAAATGTTGACTTAACTTTCTTACATTAGGTTGAATCACAGGACCAATCGCTGCTTGAAGCTGCATGAGATTATTGTCATCAATCACTTTTTGCATACCTTCTGCGCTCATCCCAGTATCAAAAGTTCGTAAATCAACATTGATTCCTAATTTTTGAGCAGAATCGACAGCTGCCAAAGCACCTTCATATAAATCGATAGCAATACGAGAAATACGATTATCTATCAATTCTTCTTCCATTGTTTTTTCGCTAGCTTTAAATTTTTCCAAGTTAAAAGGAAGAAATAAGCCTATCTTTTTCTGAGATGGATCTGAAAAATTACTGCTTAAATCCAAGCGTTTGTCTTTTCCTTTTGCATCAGCTGGAAGCTTCAGAACAATCCCATTGCCAACCCCTGTATATTGATAAGCTGGGTTGAGTTTTGAAATCAAATCATCTGTGACTTTAAAGCTTTTCTGCAAAGCATCTAAGTCGGATTCTGAATCGACTTTGACATATTTATATTCTTTAGACTCAGGTAATTCTGGTGTTTCCTCTTTCTTTCTTTCGATAATTAAATAATCTCCAGGATGAATGACATCAGCATCAGGATTAAGTGCTTCTAATTCTTCAACCGTTAATCCATAATCTTTAGCAATGCCATATTTTGTTTCTTTTGGCTGCACCAAGTGTTTCAAATTTGAGAAAGTTGAGTTTTTAACACTCTGGTTTGAAATATCTGTCGGTCTTTTTAAAATCGGAATTTCCAAAACATCAGCAGAATTCAACTCGCGTGTTTTCAGAAATGGATTATATCTAATAATCGTTTCAACCTCTACTTGATATGTTTTTGAAATACTGTATAAAGTTTCTTTTGGCTCAACTTCATAAGATTCAAAACGCGATATATTGTCTTCAGCATCAGATAATGGAATGACTAATGTTTCGCCTTCAAGCTTTTTATAGCGTGAAATATCTGGATTAAAATTTAAAATATCTGTGACAGAAACATCAAATTTTTGAGCGACAGTTTTTAAATCTTGCTGATCTTCTACAGTATAAGTCGAGAACTTTTGTGCAGATGCCGTGAAACTAAAAACAGCGAAGATTAAAGATATGATTAAGATTCTCATAATTATTCCCATTCAATTGTTGCTGGTGGTTTTGAACTGATGTCGTACACCACTCTATTAACGCCTTTAACCTTATTTATTATTGTGTTAGAAACAGTTTGTAAAAATTTATAAGGCAAATCTACCCAATCTGCCGTCATTCCATCAGTCGATTCAACGGCTCTTAAAGCTACAACTTTTTCATAAGTTCGCTCGTCTCCCATTACGCCAACTGAATCAATGGGCAACAAGATTGCGCCTGCCTGCCATACTTTTTCATATAAATCCCAATCGCGAAGTGCTTGTATAAATACAGCATCAACTTCTTGAATGACACGTACTTTTTCTTTGGTAATATCACCTAAAATTCTGATCGCTAATCCTGGTCCTGGGAAAGGATGACGCCCTAATAACTTTGCATCAATCCCTAACTCTGCACCTACGCGTCTTACTTCATCTTTAAAAAGCATACGTAAAGGTTCAACAATTTTCAATTTCATAAAGTCAGGTAAACCACCGACATTATGGTGAGATTTAATTGTCGCTGAAGGCCCGTTGACAGAAACAGATTCAATCACGTCAGGATAAATTGTGCCTTGAGCAAGATAGGTCACATTTGTAATATCACCAGCTTCTTGATCAAAAATATCAATAAAAGCATTCCCGATTATTTTTCTTTTTTTCTCAGGATCAGAAACGCCTGCTAATTTATCTAAGAAATAATCAGAAGCATCAACGCCTTTCACGTTCAGACCCATGTGTTTGTACTGATCGAGAACTGATTCAAATTCATTTTTTCTTAGTAAACCATTATTTACAAAAATACAATAAAGATTTTTGCCAATAGCTTGATGCAAAAGTGTTGCTGCCACAGTAGAATCAACGCCACCACTTAAGCCTAAAACAACTTTATCATCACCGATTTCTTCTTTTAAGCTGGCAATTGTCATGTCAGCAAATTTTGCTGGTGTCCAGGTTTGCGGCACCTCAGCAATATTGACTAAAAAGTTTTCGAGAAGCTGTTTCCCATCTGTTGAATGGTAAACTTCTGGATGAAATTGGATGCCGTAAGTTTGCTCACCTTTTATTTTGTAAGCTGCATTTTTGACTTCAAAAGTACTCGCAATGCATTCAAAATTATCAGGCAAAGCTTTGATGCTATCACTGTGTGACATCCACACTTGTGAATGTTCATCGATATTTTGAAAAAGATCAGAGTCTTCTTTTATAAAATTCAAATTGGCTCTACCAAACTCTCTTGTGTTTGATGAAGCCACTTCACCGCCATAATTATGCGCCATAAACTGCGCACCAAAACAAACACCTAATAAAGGAAACTGACCTTTGATTTGGCTTAAATCAGGTTGAGGCGCTTCAGGATTAAGAACAGAAAACGGGCTTCCTGATAAAATAATGGCTTTAAATTCTTTTAAATCTTCAGGGATTTTGTTGAAGGGATGGATTTCGCAATAGATGTTTAATTCACGCACACGCCTAGCGATAAGCTGTGTGTACTGCGATCCGAAGTCTAAGATAAGTACGTTTTTTTGCATGGACAAAAGTAAAAAAATGAGGCTAAATTAGCTCACAAAGTTGACACTTTTATCCATTCAAATCAAGATTTCAATCTGAAAATTATTTTAAATTTCTTGAAAAGTTGAAGTTTTGAAAAATTCTGAGATCTTATAATTTATAAATCACTTTAAACATCACAATCCTCGGTTGTATAAAAGTTTTACGATCAGTCACAATAAACTCATTGACTGAATTTTGTCTTTTAAAATCGATATTAAATAAATTGGTCGCATTGAGCTCAAAACCCCAAGCTGAAGATTCTTTTCCGTAAAACAAAGATGCATCTGCCATTTCAAAACGGTTGGCATCGCCTGTTGTTTGGTTTTTAAAATAATTGTAATCGTAATTGAAGTCAAAAATGAAATTACCAAAATCATATTCTAAATTTGCATAAGGCGACAGGATGCTAAAGTCGTTTTCAATGGTGTTTGAATGCAATTGAGAAAAATTCTGATTCACGCCAACATCAATATTTGGTAAATCTTTAAAGCGTGTTCGTACACTTGCACGGTAAGCAAAACTGATGTTTTCATAATCAAAAACTTCATCATTAATAATTCTTGAATATTCTGATAGACTCGCATTTCCATTTAAAGAAATAGTAAAATTCGGGATGCGCTTTGAAACGCCAGCATTAAATGAATATCTGTCTTCTGGCAAATCGGTTAAAATACTTGTACTGATCTGGTCAATGCCTTCAATTTCTGTTTGGCGAGTGATGCTGTTTTCTTTACGCAAATATGTTAAGCCCAAGTTATAAAACATGCCTTTAAACATGCTGAAGTGACTGTAAAACAGGCTTGCTTGGTGAAAAATCTGGTTTTCAAGATTTTCATTACCACGTGAAATTTGATTAAAACTTTGTAAGCTTAAACGGTTGGCATAATTCGTATGATTGCCAAATCCTGTGTGACGATTATACTTCAGTTTAAGCTTTGCTGAATTTTTAAACTTGTATTCAGCAAAAAATTCGGGTAATAAAACTGCCGTTTGTGAATTGATCAACTCTTCATCAAACTGTGAAATATTCCAGTTGTAATTCTGGACAACTAAACCTGGTCTTAAAACCAGATTCCCGATTTGGGTTTTGTACTGAAAACCAAGTCCAGCTTTAAACAATTCAAAATCCATTTGGTTATTAAAACCTGCAGACTCAAAACTATTGACGCTGCCGTCATTGAGAAGTTGCTCATCAAGTGTGCTAAAATCAAAATTAAAATAATCAAGATTCACGATAGGATAAATATGATGAAAGTCGGCTAAAACCCAATAATGCTTGGCATTCAGGCTTACATTTGTCACTTGCTTCTTGTTGAGTTGATTCAAATTAAAATCGTCTCCTTCATCAATCAAAGGAATGATATCTGTAAAAAGCGGCTGATTAAAACTCCATAGTCTTGATGTTGTTTGGTCTGCACTTTTAATTTTTGCTTCAACTTTTAAAGTGTGTTTAAATGAAAATTGCTTGTTAAGATTGAAAGTTTGCAAAAACTCAAAATTCTCAGGTTGTGCATTTGTATTCACAAAACGGTTTTCATTACCAACTTCAGAATTTAATAAGGATTCTGCTTCAGCTGTGTTGTATTTAAAATTTGTGTTTGCTCTTAAATCTGTGTCGTCACTGTTATCATACCTCAACTTTATTTTGCTAATGCTAAAAAGAAAATCATTTTCACTTTCTTGTGTTCTCAGTTCATCAGGTGCTTCAGTTGTTTGGTAAGCGAAATTTTCGCGGCTTTGTGTTCTTAATTTACTTTTATTAAAAATACTATAAGCGTCTAAACTAAAGTTACCGCCCAATTCTTGCGAAAGACTGGCGGCACCAAAATCATTTTTATTAGAAACAAAATCTTCTTGTCTTAAGAACTGTGCAAAATCATCGCTATATAATTTTGAGTAAGCCTCGCGATCTTCGAGAGCCAAAGCCATACCGCCTTCAAAATCTAGATAATCTTTAAGTGTAAAAGATTTCTTGCCTGTGTTATTAAAATCTCCGATAACGTTAACTGCGGTTTTTGGGCTGTAATAAAACAATTTAGGATAAAATAAAAAGCGATCTTCAATACCGCCACCGACTTCAACATCACCAAAAACAAATTTCCTTTTGCCATCTTTTAGCTTAATGTTTAGCGCCATTTTGTCGCTGTCTTCCAAACCTTTCAGAAAAGCAACTTCGCTATAATTATCAAGCGCTTCAATTTCATCAACGGCATCTGCAGGAATATTATTAACGCCCAATTTTTCATCACCTGTAAAGAAAACCTTGCCATCGACCATTAATTTTGTAACAGGTTTTCCGTTGACAGTCACATTACCTTCGCGGTCAACTTCCATGCCTGGCAGCTTTTTAATAATATCTCTCAGCTTTCTTTCCTCGCCTGTTTTAAATCGATCTGTTTTATAAGTGATGGTGTCTTCTTTGACGATAACCGCCATCTCTTGTTGAATGATAATTTCCTCCAGAGATTCAGTGCTTTCATGCATGATGAAATTTCTGGAGACATCTTCTGATAAATCAATGGTGTCCTCAATCTTTTTAAAACCTAAATGCGTGATTTCAATAAGGTAAGGCTGATTCTCGCTCAGCTGTAATTTATATTCGCCTTTTGAGCTGCTGATGCTAAATTTAATCTGCGCATTGGCATCTTGTAAAGAGGTTGCAATCACGTTGGTATTAGGCAGCGGATTCTGGACGCTATCAGTAATAAAACCTTTGAGTTGAACAGTTTGAGCGGAAACTGCTGTGATTGTAAAAATAAAAATGAGGAGACTTGTGAGTTTTTTTGACATATTGATTTTATCAAATAGTTTTATTTAAAAAAACAGACCACAAACATAAATTCGTGGTCTTAATAAAATATCATTCTGCATTATTTATTGTCCAAGATAACGTTTCTTAAGTAAACTATTTTTTTGTTTTTCAGTTATTGATGGTTTAGATGGTAATTGCACATTGACATCTGATTCTTTAATTTTTGTAACAGAATATTCAAAATATTGATTTCCAGCTTGGAGTACCATTCCTGGCAAACCTGTAAACCTGGATGGACCATAACCAGATGGAAGTTCTGGCGCATACCAAGCATGTAAAACTTCTTTTTTATTATTATCAAACGTGAACAAAGCATCTTTTTCAATAAATTCACCAGTAGCCAAATAGCATTTAAATCCATTAATAGTTTTTGTTTCATTTTTTAATTCCCAATTGTAATATGGGTTAGCTAATCTTATAAAGTAGTTTTGGCCTCTGTAATTGACATCGTTAAAAATACTATCTTTTTTAAGACTTGTAAAATGAGGAAAGCGACCATATAAGAAACCTTTTAATTGATTATCAAAACGCTCTTGATTATTAACACTCATTTTTTCAATAACGCTAAAGTGTGAAGTCTGATTATCAGAATCGATTTCAAGCTTATACTTGAACTTACCGATATTTCTACTTATCCTTTTCCTTAAATTGAGATATTGCCCTTTTTTATCGGGTGAAATTGAATCATGTATCTTTAAAAAAGCTGGTAAATTACTTTTTTGATATTCTACAATTAAATCTTGACTAAAGCTTTTATTGGTCAAAGAAAAAAATATAAAAAAAACGCAGAATGATATTTTTTGTAACATAATTTTTAATTAGGTACTGTTGGTAAACTAGGAACTGATCCGTTAGATTCGCAATGTTCAGTTTAAATTATCAATTTATAATCCAGTTCATCATAACTTAATTCTTACTGAAAGCTTGTTTTACTTAACATACTATCACTTTTAAAATTTTTGTTTTATCGATAATTTTGGAGTTTTTCATCAACTAAATCATAGAATTTCTCAGAGGAAATAATTTCATTTTGATTAATTTTTTTTAATGGATTTACTGTATTTTCAACACTGTCTAAAGTGTAAATTGTATTTTGAAGTCTTAATTGAACAACTAAGCCTGGTAAACCTACTGCGCCCATTGGTCCATGAGTAACAGGAATATCCTTACAAAACCAAGCTTCAATTTCTTTTTCTTTAACACCATTTGATCCAATAAATTTTCTGGATGTCACTGCTTTTGTTACTTTGTATTTACCAATAACTTTGTGTTCATTTTTAATCTGCCATCTTGGCAATTCTTTAAACTGAACATTAAAAATCTGATTCATAAAAGAGGTTTGTAAATACAAACTTCCATTAAAGGAATTATAAAACCATTGATCACTAACACAACTCATTGCTTCTGCAATTTTTAGAGCCTGAAGATTTTGAGAATCTTTGTTCAAGGCTGCAGAAACAGAGAATTGAGACTGATTATCTAAAACGCTTAATATAAATTTATTTTCACCTAACTCACTCTCAACATTTCGCATTAACTTTTTTACTTCATCTAATTTAATAGATTTATAATCAACTTCAGCACTTGTTTTATACACAAATGTTTGTTGTGAAAAGCACTGAAAGGAAATTAATAATATGATGAAGTATCTCATTGTTGATGTGTTTTAATTATCTCGTCATTATCATCTTCCAAACATCTTGGCAGCAGCTTTATGCATCATTGATGCTGCTTCTTTTTCTGATAAAGCATTGCTTAAATCCGGGAATTTAATTTCTAAATTTTTATCCTCATCAATTTCTAATTTCTCTACACTGTAATTTTTTCCTTGAGTTTTCAGCTCTAAAATCAAGCCCGGTAAGCCTCCATAATTTTCTGGTCCATAAGCAAATGGCAATTCTGTGGTAAACCACGCTGTAACTGGTTGCTTTTTTCCTTTCAATTCTCCACTTTCTCTATCTACACTAAAAAATATTTGAGAAGCTACTGCTTTTCTTGCCTTGTAGCCATTGATAACTTTGGTTTCAGGTAAAATTTCCCACGTAATAGATTCTTTATTTATTAAGAACTCTTTGCCCGAAATATTATTTTTTTGATAACGTTTATTGTTACTTAAGTCATAAAAATATTCACTCTGTGGCATAGACATATTTGAAACAGCATCGTCACCTTTTGCCATCTTCGGGTTTGTTTTAAATTCTGATCGCTGGTCATTAAATTTAAGCGTATACCTTAATTGCTTTGTTCTTTCATTCATTTTTTTAATCATAAATGAATATCGTTCATATTTTTTGGGATCCTTTTCTTTCAGCTCTTCCAATTCTTTTGGCGCTGTTAATTCATTTTTATAAGTAATTTTAGCACTTTGAGCTTGTGAAAATTGAAAAGTTAGTGCGATGATTCCAGAAATAAATAGTAATTTTTTCATTTTAATTATCTAATAAGTTTGATGTATTGATTTTCGTCGATTGATTTCCCTTCAACGGGCTTGGAAATTTCTTTGTGAGATTCAAATTTAATTTCAGTTGCATAAAAATGATAATGATCAAAGTGTGCTTCCAAAACCAAGCCAGGCAATCCATTAATTCCCATTGGTCCATGTGATAAATTTATTTCTTCAGTAAACCAAGCTTCTATTTTAGAAGTTGATTCAGAGGAATCAATATCAATTTTATGACCTATTGCTTTGAAGCATTTATAACCTAAAATCTCTTTAGAATCGCTCGTAATTTCCCATTTTATTTCTGCGAGTTGAACATCAAAAGTTTCAGAACGCCTAATGGTATTAAAATAATTTGATACTGAATCTTTATAATAAACACCTCCTTCTTTTTGAGTTGTTAAAATCATTTTCTCTTCATTATTCTTAACAATAGGTTTAAAAATAGATTGATGTTCAGAAAAAACGAGTTTATAATTAATTAGATTCATCATCTTTTTCTCATAAGTTGCAAAGTGTTGAATTTTCTTAAATTTTTCAGGATAATTTTCTTTTATATTACTGTAATAGTATGACATTTCCGCCTCGTTATTATATTTAACTGTCCCAGACTGAGAAAATACTTGGGTGGAGGAAAGTAAAACTACCCATACAAGGGTAGTTTTTATGATTTTAATTATATTAACCATTGATTGGATACTGAACACAAAATGTTGTATAATACCTGAATGCATGTCCCAATGATCCCATACCATCATAACCGTCCATGAAATCACCGTATGAATTTGCTCTAGCTACACAATCATCATGTTGATTTTCACTAACTTCTGCTACTCCAAAACTACTCATTCCTATTGTCATCGCTCCTAAAGCGATTATTGTAAAAAACTTTTTCATGTTATTTGTCTTAAAATATTTAAATTCTCTTGGTCGCTTAGACCAAATCTCAGCTAAAAGCTGTCCTTATCTTCATGAAAAATCAGTAACTTTGTATTTGCTTTGAGATATGATTTTTCATGTCTTAATCTGTGGAGCGCTTTTCATCTTGAAAAGCGTTTCCTTTTTAATTTAATTAGAAGAACATTTGATATGTTTTGGTTAGAGTTAGCTAACCTAAAAAAAAAAAAACGATTTAAGATAACTTTAAATGTTAAATGTATGTTTTTTTGTTTATTTAACATCTTTGACACATTTATCGACACACTAAAGCTAATATTTTATTAAAAACGACACTGAGTAAGGTTTGGTTTTAAAGTCGATACTTAGCTAGCCTCCAATTTTTGGATATATTGAATAATGTCAAATAAAAAAAATTAATATTTTGACATATCAAATAATGTTTGATATTTTTTATTTGACACAGGTTTTCCCTCAAAATCTTGATTGATTTCAAGGTCTTTAAAAATAATATCTCTTAAATAATAGATGTTATCTCTCAAATTTAATTCAACAATCAATCCAGGCAAACCTGAATACTCTCTGGGACCATAATTTAAAGGTATATCTTTAGTAAACCAAGCTGTCACTTTGGTTTTTACACCTATTGAGTTTTCAATAATTACAGTTGCCTTTTGACATAAATAGTTATTAATCTTTTTTTGCTCACCCGTGATTTCCCAATTTAAATTACTGTTTTGCTCAACAATGTAGTCTTCTCCAGAAAAACTGGTTATTCTTAAAATCTCATTTTTGGATAAATCCGTAAAAAAACTATCATCAGGCACAGCTTTAACATAAGAAGAATTAGCGTCATTATCTAATCTTTTTATAGGCTCGAATAGTGACTGTTTCTCATGAAAACTTAGCTTATACACATTATTATCTTGAGATAAAATTCTTTTCTTCTGCAAAAACTGACTTAAAATATAACTTTTAGCACTTTCATTTTTAACCTTAGAAGTGTCAATAGCAATTTCTCCAATTTTATGTCCATAATATATTATGCCTGATTCATTTTGGGCTAAACTAACTTGAAATATCAGCAGTAAAACAAGAACAATTAAATTTGATTTTTTCATAATAATATTTCGAAAAACCAAGCCCATTTTATGAACTTGGTTTATAAGTGTGCGCGATAGTAATTAATTAATATGACTCTCACTTCCGCCATTTTCAACACATCCCTCATATGCCGATATAGCAGATTCGAAAGAATGTTCCGTATCATATCCTGCATCAAGATAAGCACCATAAACATTGTCCATTAACTTTGTACAATCTTCTCCTTGCTCTTCAGCAATTCCGAAACTACTCATTCCTATCGTCATCGCTCCTAAAACGATTATTGTAAAAAACTTTTTCATGTCTTTATCTGTGGAGCGCTTTTCATCTTGAAAAGCGTTTCCTTTTTGTAAAAGTTAGAAGAATATTTCTTGGTTTTTTGATAACAGTCAGCTAAATTAAAAAAAACGATTTAAGATAACTTTAAATACTAAATATATTTTTTTTGTTTATTTAACATCATATAAACATTATCTCGTTCTATAAAATCATAATTTGTTAAAAGTTATATTTATTAAGATATAGTTAAAATTATTAATTTTCAATCCAGTTCATTAAAAGTTTAATTCTTACCGAAAGTTTGTTTCACCTATCATATTAT
>NZ_NEXQ01000003.1:0-75927 GCF_002810405.1 Psychroflexus sp. S27
TTTTTGTTTATCCCCAATATATTATAAAGTGCCTTGTGCACGATCTTACCCTCCACCTTGACCTTATAATGCATCGCATCCAGCCATACAATACAGTAGAGCGGTTCTAGAGGACGGTTCTGCCAGGCTTTTACATCAGGTATGATCCGGTCTGTGATCTGGCTCAGGACGGTGTGGGATATATCGGTATCGTACATTTCCTTTATGTGCGATGAGATGTCACGATAGCTCATGCCAAGTCCGTAAAGACCTATGATCTTGTCCGATAGGTTGTCGGCAAGGATGCTCTGGCGCTTCTTTACGAGCTCTGGTTCAAAGCTGCTCTGGCGGTCCTGGGGAGTCTCTATATCAAAGGTGCCAAAACCGCTCTTGATGGTTTTCCTGCCCTTGCCATTGCGCTTGTTCCCCTTGGACCGTTCCTGCTCGTCCAGATGGCCCTCCATCTCTGATTCAAGGGCTTTCTCTATAAAGTTCTTCAGCATGGGAGCAAAAGCGCCATCCTTGCCGAAAAGGCTCTTGCCGGACATGAATTGTTCCAGTGCCTTTTTCTCTAATTCTTGTTGTTCTTTTGTTGTCATAATATCTGATTAAAATTAAACTAAAATTTTTAATCAGACAGAGTTCAGTTTACACTCTCAGAGAATAGACCAAAATAGATTCAGGATTCTCTTCTTTTTTATGCTCTTTTATTCCCATTAACAACTGACGATCGTTCACCAGAAACAACCCTTCAAAGTCTAACTTTTTATTATTAAAAATTTGATGAGATTTAATTTTAAAATTCTCATTTCTAAAATTCTCAATCACAGTAATTTCACCATTACTTTTCAAGATGTAGGCTATTTCTTTATTGATTGCAATACCTTCATAGTCACCTTTTTCACCAAATTTGATCTTATCAGTAACTTTTTCAGAAGCTAAATTATAAATGTAAATAATACCATCTTCATCCTGAATACAGGCAATTTCTTGATCTCCCAAATGATAAATACCTGAAATCTCTTTAAGTTCATCAGGTAAAAACCAAGTTTGAACTATATTGATCTTAAAAGGTGATTTATATTCAAAAATAAACTTATTCCTTAACAATAGTATGATAACACCTATCGTTAAAGTGATAAGACCTATAGTCAAAAAAAGACCATTCTTATAATTCATAATACTTTTCTGTTAACTTTGCAGTTTGTAAAATTGCGTAAAATTAATTTAATGAACAAAGCAAATTCAGACCGTATAGTCTATAATTTCTTAGTTGATAACTTTCATCTCAACGATTTAATGGCTAAGTATTTAAATGTCGCCATTAGTTTCATTTTTTTATTGCTTTTTGGCTTTATCTTATTTAAAACTTTAAGATATATCGCCAAGAAAACATTACATCAAATTGCTGTGCGCTCCAAAACACAATTTGATGATTACCTTATTAAAAACAAAACATTCCTTAACCTTTCAAACCTGATTACCCTAAATGTAATTTCGGCTTTATTGCCGATGATATTTGTGGATTTCCCTCAATATTTAGGTTTTTCCCAAGGATTGTTTGATATCCTTATCATTATTTTAGTAGTGATGGTGATTAGAAGTGTTTTGTTGACTATCAAAGACTTTTTAATGACATTGAATGCTTTTAAAGATAAACCGATACAAAGCTACATTCAGGTGCTTATGATTGTTATTTGGCTCATTAGCGGAACCATTATTTTCTCAATTATTACAGGGAAACCTTTATTAGAATTTTTAACAGCTTTAGGTGCATTTTCTGCTGTTCTTTTATTGGTTTTTAAAGATACAATACTTGGATTTGTTGCTAGCATTCAAGTTTCTGTCAATGATACTGTTCGTATTGGTGATTGGATTACTATGGACAAATACGGTGCAGATGGTGATGTTTTTGAAATCAACCTTTCCTCTGTTAAAGTCAGGAATTTTGATAAAACAATCACGACAATACCTACTTATTATCTCATTTCTGACTCTTTTAAAAACTGGCGAGGTATGAGTTCGTCTGGAGGTCGAAGAATCAAACGCTCTCTTATTATTAAATCAAATAGTGTCAAACTTTTAACTGATAATGACATTGAGGAATTAAAAAAGATTGATTTGATTTCAGACTATATCACTGAAAGACAAAGTGAAATAAAATTATACAATAAAGAAAATCAAATTGATAAGTCAATTTTATTAAATGGTAGAAATCTTACGAACTTTGGTGTATTTAGAATTTATGTCGATAACTATTTAAGTCAAAACCCTGATATCAATAAAGAGATGACAACAATGACGCGACAGCTTGCGCCAACTTCTGAAGGAATTCCTCTGGAAATTTACGCTTTTAGTCAAGATAAAGTTTGGGCTAATTATGAACGCATCATCGCAGATATTTTTGATCATCTTTTAGCGGCGACTTCATATTTTGATTTAGAAATTTTTGAAAAACCAAGTGGATCAGATCTTAGTCGTTTGTTAAATCAAACAGATGAACCTACCGAAAATGTTTAATATTATTAATAAAAAATTAAAAAAAGCAGAACTATTTTGACATCAATTTGAAAAGTTTACTTTTGTTACTTTTATGAAAAATTCTCAGAAAAATAGAAAGAAACCCAGATGGCGTTTATTACATCAGTACTACAGCTACACTGGTTTTTATAGTTTTTTAGGACGTAGTTTGCTCAAAGCCACGCCTCCAATACTCATTTTTATTGCAGCCTTATTGGCAGTACACTTTTTTGTGATGGACATTTATACAATGTTGGATTACGTCACTGAGAACTTCCCTGATTATGCTGTTTTTGCTGTGTTTTTCGCATCAGAATCTATTTTAGGACTTATACCTCCAGAAATATTTATCGCGTGGTCAGGTCAGTCTATGTCACCTTGGCTCTATCTGAGTTTTTTAGCCATTTTATCCTATGCAGGTGGCGTTTTATCATATTTTTTTGGTCGTGGTGTCGCTAGTATTCCTTCTGTATTTGTTTATTTGGAAGTTAAAATGGCTAAGCATATTAAAAACATGAGAAAATGGGGAGGTTTGCTCATTATTGTTGGTGCACTTCTACCCTTGCCTTTTGCGATTTCCAGTATTGCAGCAGGAATCATCAAATTCCCATTTGGAAGTTATCTTCTTTTTGGTTTATTAAGATTAGTCAGATTTGGAATTTATGGCTTTATGATTTTTGAAGCTTTATAGTACAATACCAATTTATCAATATACAAAAAAAGCTATCTTTTCGCAGATAGCTTTTTTGTTTTTTATTGAATTTGGATTCTATGTCATAAACATTTCGTTGATTTTCACACGCAATTTACGCGTGTAATCTTCATATAACCAATCTCTGTAGTTCTTAGTATTGTTGATAATGCAACGTGAATATTTCTTGATTCGATCTTTGATATCGCCCTTTAATTCTCTTGCCAAAATTCTTGCATCAAAAACATCTTCAGAGTTTTCAATACACATTTGAGCATGTTGAGCAATCGATTCTTCTAAAACCAATTTTGATTTTTGACCATTATTAACTGCCTCGTGATATTTTGTATGAACATCAAAGGAAATATCCTCAGAGTTTTTAAACATTTCTCTGACATCATCTGGCATCTGATATGTAAAACTACTTTCGATTTCTTCATCAGAAATCATATTTTCTAAGAAGTAATCAGGGTTTTCAAAAATCAATTGCCAATCTACAGGTGAATCCCAAGGGCCAAAACGCGCAATATTATTACCTAAATCAATAACGTTAAAGTAATCTTTATTAGGCAATTTTCTTGATCCTCTCCCAATCATCTGATAGTAAAGAGTCAATGATTTTGTTGCACGATTTAGAATAATATTTTCAACAGTTGGCTCATCAAAACCAGTGGTTAAGATACTTACCGAAGTTAATATCGCATCTGGTTTTTCTTTAAACCATTTTAATATTTCTCTTCTTTCTCTCTTATTGTGTGTGTTATCAAGGTGTTTCACCTCATAACCTGCATCTTTAAAAGTTTGGTAAACGTACCAAGATGTGTTGATTCCATTATTAAAAATCAAAGTTTTTTTCCCTTTACATCTTTCCTCGTAAGCTTGCAGTAATTTTTCCTGCATGTCTAGGTTGGTGTAGAGATCTTCAGAGGATTTTACGGTATAATCACCCGTCATTCCAACTTGTAAAGTCCCTAAACCTACATCATAGGCAAACATATTTGCCTTTGCTAAAAAACCTTTATCAATCAATGATGTAATCGAATTACCAACGATTAATTCACGATAATTACGATGCATTGGCAGTTTGATATTCGAACTCAAAGGAGTCGCAGTCACACCAAGAATAAACGCCTTTTCAAGATATTTAAACAGCTTTGTAAATGAGTTGTAATGCGCTTCATCAATAATGGCTAAACCAATATTTTTCATATTCACCTTGTCCTCGTTGATACGATTATTCAAGGTTTCAACCATGGCAACAAAACACATGTATTCGTTATCATCAGAGATTTCTTTAACCTTACTATTGATGATTTTGTTTCGTACACCAAAACCATTCAGCATATTTGAAGTTTGTTTACACAACTCAATTCTGTGCGTAAGAACAACCACCTTTTTGCCAGTTTTTTCTATGTATCGTCTTACGATTTCAGAAAAAACAACAGTTTTACCACCACCAGTTGGAAGTTGGTAAAGTAAATTATAGTTCTCAGGAGCATTTTCAAACTTATCAAAGATTTTCTTTAAATCTGCTTCTTGATAATCATAGAGTTCTTTTTCAGCAATTTTATCAGCCATATTATTTGCGAAATGTATTAATTTTTAAGTTTTAAGATTTGCAAAAATAAGCAGAAATAAAGCTAACCTAAAATGTTTTAGGTGTTAATCCCTGAAAAAGCCCATAATTAACATCCTTTCAATAATTCATTTTTAATAATTCATAAAATGATTTAAATTTTTGAGTATTCTACACAACTTTATTCGAGACTTGTATCTTGAAATATTTAATTCATGTAAAAAAAATCAAAAATCTTTGTTCGAAAGCTTCAACTTGTCAGTCTAAAATTTATTTTTGTAAAAAAATCAGACTAAATACATAAAATTGGAAAATAAAAAAGCATTAAAACTCATTGATCAGATCATAAAGGAAACTCAAGAAGCTAATATCATTACTGATACGACAATCGACCAGCTTAAAGAGTTGAGACCTTTTGCTGTTGATGAAAAGCTTCCTGTCGTTGCAAAGTCTATCCGCTTAGCATATGAACATATAGAAGAATATGAGGTTTTCATTATTCCTATTCCACAAGATGAACCTTTGGAAACAGAAGAAGATGCTGATGAAACTGAAGAAGGTGATGCAATCACAGGTGTTGAAAGCTTTGTTTACTTTATGAATTTGATTAAAAATCAACATAAAAAAGTCAACGAAGACGAATTGAGAGAATATAACGAAAAATTTGAGGCTTTCGCCGAATAAAAGATTATGGGGAGAGCATTTGAGTTTAGAAAAGAGAGAAAGATGAAGCGCTGGTCTGCTATGGCCAAAACTTTTACACGCTTAGGAAAAGATATTGTCATGGCTGTTAAAGATGGCGGTCCTGATCCTGAAACAAACTCTAAACTGCGTGCTGTCATCCAAAACTGTAAGACTGCCAATATGCCCAAAGACAATATCGAAAGAGCGATTAAACGCGCTTCTGATAAAAGTTTGGGTGACTATAAAAATGTTCTTTTTGAAGGCTATGCACCAAATGGTATCGCTGTTTTGGTTGAAACAGCGACTGATAATAATAACCGAACTGTAGCAAATGTACGCTCTTATTTTAATAAATGTGATGGTAATTTAGGTACATCTGGTTCTGTTGAATTTATGTTTGACCATATCTGTAATTTCATTATCAAAAACGAAAACATAGATAAAGATGAGCTGGAATTGGAACTTATCGATTTTGGTGCTGAAGAATTATTTGAAGATGAAGATGGCATTCATATCGATGCTCCTTTTGAAAGTTTTGGAAGTTTACAAAAAGAACTCGAAAGCAGAAACTACGAAATTTCATCTTCTGGTTTTGAGAGAGTGCCTCAGGTCACTAAAAAATTAACAGAAGAACAAGAAGCTGAAGTTCAAAAACTTCTGGATTTGCTTGACGATGATGATGATGTTCAAAATGTATATCACACCTTAGACAGCTCTGATTAATTAGACTAAAACTAAGCTTAATATATAAAACTTTAAACTTACATTTCTTCAAAAATAGATTTCATTAATCTAGTTTTATCATTTAAGCTTTCTTCTAAAGAGATCATCGTCTCAGTTCGGCTTACACCATCGATGTCATCAATTTTAAAAATGACATTTTTAGCATGTTCAGTATTTTTTGCTCTAATTTTCACAAAAAGATTAAACTTCCCAGTTGTCACGTGAGCAACAGTAATATTTGGAATATCCTCTAACCTATTTAACACGAATTGCGTTTGTGATGTTTTTTCTAAAAAAATACCAACGTAAGCGATAAAATTGTAACCCAATGAGTTATAATTTAATGTCAATGAAGAACCTTGAATGATCTTAGCTTCTTCCATTTTTCTAACTCTGACGTGAACAGTTCCAGCCGAAATGTTTAATTTCTTAGCGATGTCAGTAAAGGGTGTTCTCGTGTTTTCGATTAACATATTGAGAATCTGGTGATCAATATCGTCTAATTTAAATTTTGCCATTTATAAATTATATTTTATTTATTTTTAAAATGAATTAGATGCAAAATTAATTATTAAAAGTAAATTATACGTTAAAATAATCATTAAATTTCAAATCTCATTACGAAATCGTTTTCGCTAATTGTTAAGGATTTCACAATTGTTTGTAACTCAATTTTTTCTGAATTTATCTGAATATCTTCTAATTCAGCATCCATAGTTTGATGTCCATAAATATGATCTAGGTTTCCTATCTGATCGATATAAGGTTCAAATATAAGAGTTGATTTTTCTGATAGAATCTCGCGATATCTAATAGATACGTCTAAAGTTTCTGTTTCTGACACCGAATAATTTTTAATCAATAAATCTGTGTAGTTTTTTGAGTTTTCAGGAATTGAATGATAATATATGTCTGAATTTTCTGATGTTTGAAAATCCTTCAACTCAATCAATGCGCGAATTAAGCCAATAAAACACAACTGTCGCGTTCTTTCTCTTGCATAATCATTCCCTGAATGACCTGCTTCAACTAAAACAGTTGGTAAAGCTCTGGCATGTAAGTAGTCACCAAAGCAATTGATATTAAAAGCGTCATCATACCTTCCAATTTGTTCTGGAATAAATTTTTGCAGTACTTGATGCATAGAATTAATCACATGCATTGATTTTAAACGCGTTTCATTAAGTGATCTATCTTTACGATAAGAAGCTGATAGAAAAGAAAGTTGTGCAGCTTGAGATTCTTCAGCTTCAAAAACACTACGCTGATCATGCATATTGAAGCAAAAGTCTGGCTTAAAATCGTCGATAATGCGCATTAATAATTTTGTTTCTGGCTGACTTTGATCTTTTGCATCTCTGTTTAAATCAACTTGATTTGCATTTGTTCGTGTCCATGCAAAACTACCATCAGGATTAAGAACTGGAATAATTTTAATCCTTAAATGATTTAAAAGATCAGCTTCATCAGAATTTTTAAATTTTGAATTCAAAAAATAATAGATCAAATCATAAACAGCTTTTGTTGTTGTTGATTCGTTACCATGCATTTGTGACCATATCAAAATTTTGAATGAACCTTGACCAAATTCAAAAGAAGAAATAACACGATCTAAAACAGAATTACCTTCATTAACAATTTGATGCTGATGTGAAATCTGATGATTTAATTTATTGATTAATGGTTCAGATAAATATCTCACAGCTCCAATTGGAGATTTAATATCTGAATAATCTTTGTAAAGTTCTTGATATAAATTAAGCTCTTCTTCCATGTTTACAAATGTAAAAAAGTATTTGTTTACAACTTTAAACAAAAAGAGACGCTCATGTTTTTACAATTGTAACCACTTTTCATTAGCAAACCTCAAGTAAAGTTACATTTGCAACCTTCAGGAATCATAACTTATATGAATTATATTACTTATTTAATTATCAATGATTTATCTTATGCTATATAAACTTTAAGTTTAAATAAAATAAGCTCTTAAGAACTGTTTTGATGATAGGTTTAAATTGTTTACTTTTGTATGGTTACAATATTATACAAATATAATTCACAATGATAAACAGTGAAGCCTTTGCTAAACGTCTAGAAGAAATTTTGAAATATTACGATTTGTCAGCTTCTTCTTTCGCTGAAAAAATTGATGTTGGTCGTGCTTCTATTTCTCATATCCTATCAGGTCGAAATAAACCTAGCCTAGATTTTGTTATGAAGATTGTAAAGGAATTTTCTGAAGTAGAATTGTATTGGTTGATCAATGGAAAAGGTCAATTTCCTAAAAATAACGAAACTACGCCTCCATCAAAAGAAGCTCAACCAGAAAAAAAATCAAATCAAAATTATAAGATTTCTAATAATCAAAATCTTCAATCTGAAAAGCAGTTATCATCTGAAGTTTCTAAAGTTATTGTTTTTTATAAAGATGGTCGTTTTGAAGTATTTGATGAACAAATTTGATATTTTTGCAGAAAATAAAAATTGATGAGAATTCTTAAATTTCTTTTATTGCCACTTCTTTTTAGCGCTTGCTATTCTTCAGAAAGAGATTGTGAAAAGTTTAGAACAGGAACTTTTGAATTTGATGCCTTAATCAACGGTGAAGTCGTGACAACAACTTTTGTCAGAAACGATTCTATTGAAATAGAAACTTACAATGGCAAAACTGACACAGCATCAATCAGATGGATCAATGATTGCCAATATATTTTAAAGTCTTTAAATCCTGAAAGTATGGCAGAGAAGAAACCAATAGAGATGCGTATTCTCTATTCTGACGGAAATACTTATACATTTCAGTACAATATCGTGGGAGATACCAATACTCAACAAGGTACGGCAACCAAGATTAGTGACTAAAACAAACTTGCTTGCGTCTCGTCTGAGTCTGGCTTTTCTTCAATAATCTCCTCCTCAGCTTCCTCATATTCGGGAGCTGGCAAAGATTCTATTAAATCGATTTGTTTGACTTTGTCTGTGGTTAATTGATTGCCCTGAGCTTTGATACCTTTCACTGATATGAACTCCTCTAAACTCTCAATTTGATTTGGCTTTCTCTCCTTTCCTTTAGCTTTAACAAACTCAATTTCTATCTGAGGTTTATAATCCGTACTGACTATCTCTAATTGTGAATCTTGATGTTCTGTAATGATCAATTCATCTTTATCAGGCTGTTCAATTAAAAAGCGTTTAACATAAAAACGTTCTTTTTCACCTTCCCAATAAACGATTGAAATTGGCTTTTTAGGATTCCATTTTTCTAAAACAACAATATCGTTTTCAAAGCGTGTTGTCAATTCAGGAATAATAACTTTTGCAAAACCATTTTGACGAATCACTAATAGTCGATCTTCACCTTTAAAAGCACCCAGTAATTCTCCTCTTTCATCAGTATTCAATCTTCTCACTGTATCATCAAACCAAATTTTACGTGGTTTAAGCGTCGAAACGCCTTCTTCTTTGAGTTCAACTTTTTTAACAGGAAGTTTTGTGACTAAATTACCTTTAACGCCACGTCCTTTAATCGCTAATTCAGAAAAATCAATATCAAACTTTAAGCGTTTAAGACCTTTTTTATGTCGCAAGTGAACACTTACAATTTCGGCTTCACCATTTGGATTACATGAAAAATATGAAATTCTCGAACCTGATTTACCACGTGTCATATCGTAGGCTTTATCGCGCGTAACGGAAGTAACCGCAAATCGCTTCATAAAACTATGACCGTTTTTGCCATCATTGTAAATCAAGTTATAAATCGTTCTTTTGTCCTTTCTTTTAAAGATACCAACGTGAATAATGTTTTTACCAATAAAAGTTTTCGTGTCAACCTTTGTCACCATCATTGTTCCACTTTCCGTAAAACAGATAATGTCATCAATATCGCTGCAATCTGTGACGTATTCGTCTTTTTTCAAGGCAGTTCCTATAAAACCTTCTTTTCTATTGACGTATAATTTTGTATTTCGAATAACAACTTTTGAAGCTTCAATATCTTCAAAAATGCTAATTTCAGATTGACGTTCCTTTCCTTTTCCGTATTTCTTTTTTAGAGATTTAAAATAATCAATTGAAAAGTCAATAAGATTGTCAAGATTGTTTTTGACTTCTTCAACTTCATCTTCTAAAGCTTCAATTTTTTGTTGGGCTTTATCAAGATCAAATTTCGAGATTCTCTTGATCTTAATCTCTGTTAATCTGACAATGTCTTCTTCAGTAACCTCTCTTTTGAGGTGACCTGTGTAAGGCTTTAAACCTCTGTCAATCGCTTGTATAACACCTTCCCAGGTTTCTTCTTCTTCAATATCACGATAAATTCTGTTCTCGATAAATATTTTTTCTAGAGAAGAATAATGCCATTGCGCTTCTAACTCACCTAATTTGATTTCTAATTCAAGCTTAAGCAAACTTACAGTTCTATCTGTACTAATTCTAAGAAGTTCACTGACACCTAAAAATTGTGGTTTATCATCAACAATAACGCAACTCAAAGGAGAAATTGACATTTCGCAATTTGTAAAAGCATAAAGTGCATCAATTGTTTTATCAGGAGAAATCGACGTTGGGATATGAACTAAAATTTCAACTTGAGAAGAAGTATTGTCTTCTATCTTCTTTATTTTAATTTTTCCTTTATCGTTTGCCTTTAGAATGGAATCAATTAAACTTGATGTATTTGTTCCGTAAGGAATCTCAGAAATGACAAGCGTATTTTTATCTCGTGCTGAAATTTTTGCACGAACACGGACTTTCCCGCCTCTTAAACCATCATTATAGTTTGTCACATCAATGATTCCAGCAGTCGGAAAATCAGGAAATATTTTAAATCTTTTTCCTTTTAAATGCTTAATTGAAGTATCGATCAATTCATTAAAATTGTGTGGTAAAATTTTAGTACTTAAGCCAACAGCGATACCTTCGGCCCCTTGTGCGAGAACCATCGGAAACTTAACAGGTAAATTAATCGGTTCTTCTTTTCGTCCATCGTAAGATAATTGCCAATCAGTCGTTTTTGGATTAAAAACAACCTCCAAAGCAAATTTTGTTAACCTTGCTTCAATATATCTAGGCGCAGCAGCACTATCGCCTGTTAGTATATTTCCCCAGTTTCCTTGTGTATCAATCAGCAAATCTTTTTGTCCGATTTGCACCATAGCATCTGCTATACTCGCATCACCATGTGGATGATATTGCATGGTATGACCGACAATATTAGCCACTTTGTTGTATCTGCCATCATCTAAATCCTTCATCGAATGCATGATACGGCGGTGTACTGGCTTAAAACCATCAACAATAGATGGTACGGCGCGTTCTAAAATAACATAAGAAGCATAATCAAGAAACCAATCTTGATACATGCTATTAATTTTTACTGAAACGTCTTTATCATCGTTTTCAGGTATATCCGGAAATTCACTCATAGATTAAGAAGCCGTTTGAAGATGTTGATTTTGTTGTAATAATTTGCTTAAAGATTTTTTAAGATATCTTACTTTTCGAGGACTTAAAAGCGTTACATTGATGCTGATTTTTTTAGTTTTATCATTTTTCTTATAATGAATAACCAATTTTTTAAAAAACAAAAAATTAATCACTTTACAATCAGTTATACTATCTTTTTTGACTTCATACCTTTTGTCGCGATAATTTGTGATTTGCGAAAGAATAATTCCTCTTGTATAAATACTTAAAAGCGTTCCTTCACTGTCATATTCAAAATATCGTCCTGCATAATATGTGTAAAAAATTGAAAGAACAATCAAAGCTTCTATTGCGTAGAAAAGTTTATTTGATCTGATGAATTGAGCACCTAAAACTTGGTTTAGAAAAATAAACAAAAAGAAAAGCACCACTAGAAAATAGTAGATGCCAGGAATCATTTTTGTCGCACGATAGTTAGTTAATCTCATCTTGTAATTCTTCAGCTAAATCAACTTCAACTTTTAGGTTATCAATAATAAAATCTTGTCTTTGTGGCGTATTCTTTCCCATATAAAACTTCAAAAGCTCTTCAATACTTTGATCGCGATCAAGCATCACTGGATCTAAACGAATATCTTCACCAATAAAATTAACAAACTCATCTGGTGAAATTTCACCTAAACCTTTAAATCTTGTAATTTCTGGTTTACCTTTTATCTTTTTTAAAGCATCTCTTCTTTCTTGTTCAGAATAACAATAAAAAGTTTGTTTTTTATCTCTTACTCTAAAAAGTGGTGTTTGCAAAATATACAAGTGTCCACGTTTAATGAGTTCAGGAAAAAACTGCAAGAAGAAAGTGATGATCAATAAACGAATGTGCATACCATCAACATCGGCATCCGTCGCAATCACAATGTTGTTATACCTTAAATCTTCTAAAGTATCTTCAATATCTAAAGCTGATTGAAGTAAATTAAATTCTTCATTTTCATAAACAATTTTTTTACTTAAACCATATGAGTTTAAAGGTTTACCTCTTAAACTAAAAACAGCTTGTGTATTGACATTTCTAGATTTTGTAATACTACCACTCGCCGAGTCTCCCTCGGTAATAAATAATGTAGAATCTAAATAATTTTCTTTTTTAGTATCGGTTAAATGAACACGACAATCACGAAGTTTTTTATTGTGTAAACTCGCTTTTTTAGCGCGTTCTTTAGCTAACTTTCTAATACCCGATAAATCTTTTCGCTCTTTTTCAGCCTGAAGAATTTTTCTGTGTATGTTATCAGCAACATCAGTATTTCTGTGAAGGTAATTATCAAGTTTTGTTTTCACAAAGTCAACAACATAAGTTCGTACGGTTGGGAATTTACCTCCCATTTCAGTTGAACCCAATTTTGTTTTTGTCTGACTTTCAAAAATCGGTTCCATCACTTTGATACTAATCGCTGAAACAATAGATTTTCTGACATCACTTGGCTCAAAATTTTTACCGTAAAACTCTCTTATCGTTTTAACAATCGCTTCTCTAAAAGCTGATTGATGCGTTCCGCCTTGCGTGGTATGTTGACCATTTACAAATGAATGGTATTCCTCGCTATACTGAGCTTTACTGAATGTTAGCGCAACTTCAATATCTTCTCCTCTTAAATGAATAATCGGAAAAAGTTGATCTTTTTCTGCAATACGATCGCCTAATAAATCTTTTAAGCCATCTTCAGAATAAAATTTTTCTCCGTTAAAAATTATCGTTAATCCCGGGTTGAGATAAACATAATTTTTAAGCATTTTTTCAATATACTCTTTACGGTAAATGAATTTTTTAAAAATTTCTGGATCAGGAGTAAATGTGACTTTTGTTCCTCGACGCCTTGAAGTATCATCTAAAGATTCTGTGTCTTTTAGCTCACCTTGTTCAAATTCAGCAGAAACGGATTTATTATCTCTAGTCGATTCAACTCTAAAAAAACTTGACAAAGCATTGACGGCTTTTGTACCAACACCATTTAAACCAACAGATTTTTTAAAAGCCTTGGTGTCATATTTTCCACCAGTGTTCATTTTAGAAACAACATCTACAACTTTCCCAAGCGGAATACCACGACCGTAATCGCGGACGATGACGCGTGAATTGTGAACAGAAACTTCAATTGTTCGGCCAGAACCCATCACAAACTCATCAATGGAATTATCTAAAACTTCTTTTAGTAGAATATAAATTCCATCATCGGCGCTCGAGCCATCACCTAGTTTACCAATGTACATGCCTGGTCGCATACGGATATGTGCTTTCCAGTCTAATGATTTAATATTGTCTTCTGTATATGATGTCATGTTTTGGCTCCTAACTTTGGTGTGCGTAATTTATCGCTTTCAAATTTATTAAAATCAACCGAATAATAAGGCTTTTTTATTGAAAATACAATCAATCATGACAATAAAAAAGCTTGTTTTTGCTGAAGAACATTCATCGTTGAAAAGCTATTCTACCTAATCATGAAGATTAAATCTAATTATTAAATTTCGAATCATTTAACAAATACCCTCAACTCATCGGATTTTTTAAAAATCTATAGCGTTAATCGCACTATGTGAAGCATGTGAAACAACCAATTCATTATCAAGAATAATCAATTGTGGCGATTGATGAATGACTTGAAATTCATGCATCAAAGCATCTGAAACATCTCGGTGAGCTAAAATATCAACGTAAAAATAAAGAACATCTTCTCTATCTTTAACTTTAGATTGAAATTGTCGCCACACCATTCCGCTAATACCGCAGCGTGTTGAATGTTTGAAAATGATAATTTTTTTATCTTTCGATAAATCCTTAATGACATTAATTTGATCAGTAGATGTCAATTTCTTCCACAAACTTGGGTTCTGCGATTCTTCAGTTTCCTTTTTGCCAAATATTTTATCGATCAATCCCATTATAAAAAAGCTTATTGTTCCTTAATACTATTGACAGCATAATTTCGCCATTTATCAATACAATTCTGAATATCACTTGGTATTTCAGAATTAAAACTCATCCATTCACCTGTTGTCGGGTGCTCAAAGCCTAAGGTTTTAGCATGTAAAGCTTGACGAGGTAATATTTTAAAACAATTATCAACAAATTGTTTATACTTTGTAAAAGTTGTTCCTTTCAGAATTTTATCACCACCGTAACGCTCATCATTAAACAAGGTATGTCCTAAATGTTTCATGTGAACGCGTATTTGATGCGTCCGACCAGTTTCTAAGCGACAAGTCACCAAAGTGACATATCCTAAACGTTCCAAGACTTTATAATGTGTGATGGCTTCTTTCCCAAACTCATTATCATCTTCGTAAACCATATATTGCAGTCGGTTTTTAGGATTTCTACCAATATTTCCTTCGATAACACCTTCATCTTCTTTTACATTTCCCCAAACCATCGCCACGTATTCACGTTGACTTGTTTTATGAAAAAATTGACGTGAAAGATGTGTCATCGCTTCTTCGGTTTTGGCAACAACTAAAAGTCCGCTTGTATCTTTATCAATTCTGTGAACTAGTCCAGGCCTGTCGCTAGAATTATTAGGCAAATTATCAAAATGAAAAACCAATGCATTGATTAATGTCCCTGAATAATTACCATGACCAGGATGTACAACCATTCCTGCTTCTTTATTAACCACAAGTAGGGCCTCATCTTCATAAACAATATCAAGAGGAATATCTTCAGCCGTTAAAAGATTTTCATAAGGTGGATATTCTAATAAAACCTTGACTTCATCATGTGCTTTGACCTTATAATTTTGCTTAACTGCAACTCCATTGACAAATATGTTTCCATCTTTTGCTGCTGCTTGAATTTTATTTCGTGTAGCATTCTCAATGAAATTCATTAAAAACTTGTCAACACGTAAAGGAACTTGTCCTGAAGACGCCTTAAAACTATGGTGCTCGTATAACTCGTCATTATCTTGTTCTGATCTTTTTTGATCACTCATTGGTTTCTATTTTTAGAGAATCTGATTCTATTTCTTCACTAAACTCTTCATTATATCTAAGGCTTCCATCACTAATAACAATAATGATTTCACTATTTTTTTTGAGCATTTCTCCAGCTTCTAAAGTTGCACCGTCGTGTTTCAGTTCAAGTACTGAACCTTTTGCCCATCCTGGCTTTTCAACAACTTCAACAATTTTAAAACCCATCGCTTCAAGAGTTGGCTGAACCTGCCTTAAGGTTCTTGAAATTAAGTTTTCAGGAATTTCAACATCGATATAATCAGAAGGATTAACTGTTAAGTAAATTTTTCTATTATCTTTTACCATTGCTCCTGCTTTCGGGTTTTGTTCAATAACAGAGAAAGCTGGATAATCAGGATTGTAATTTGCTGAATCTAATACTTCAAAACGCATATTCACTTCATCCAATTTTTTATCAACAATATCTAATGAGAGTTTTGATAAATCAGGAACTTTAATTGTCTCACCGTGGTTTGTTGTAGCTGAGAGCCATTGTGTCGCACCAAAGATGAGAACAACAATTAAAAGAATAGCAATGATGATTTGCTTCAAAAAAGCTTTGCTAGATAAAAACTTAAATAATGACATTTGAAAATGAATTTCTGCAAATATACATATTGTAAGCTTTACTATATTTCTGAGATCAAAAGTTTTATGTTTAAACTTTAATCAAAAAAATCGAACCCGCTAAGATTCGATTTTGATTTTTAAATTTGTTTGTAAATCTATTTTTTGTGCATAAAAGCTTGTTTTTTCAGTAGTTCTTCTTCAGTTTCCACATGATCTTCATCAGGAATACAGCAGTCAACAGGACAAACAGCCGCACATTGCGGTTCTTCGTGGAAGCCCATACATTCAGTACACTTATCAGTCACAATGAAATAAAATTCGTCACTCACCGGCTCATTTGATTCTTCAGCATTCACTTCTTTTCCATCTGGCAAAACGACATCGCCTTCCAGATCAGTTCCGTCAGCATAACGCCAATCATCAGCACCTTCATAGATCGCTGTGTTTGGACATTCAGGCTCACAAGCACCACAATTTATACACTCATCTGTTATTATTATAGCCATTTTTTCTATTATTTACGTAAGTTTGCTCAAAATTACTCACTATCGACCTGAAAAACAAATTCTATGTCATTAGAAGCTAAAAAAAAAGGATTAAAACAACTTCGAGACTTTCTAAATAAGTATTTAACCGCTTTCAATAAGGATGAACTTCACGGCGAATTTCAAGTTTTTTATGATGATATCATCTTAAAATCAAAACAGCATAATGCATGGTTTACGATTAAAAATATGCATGAAGCAATTCGTTCATGGGCAGATGCTTTATCTGAAGAAAACATTAATACTTGGCTCAAGCCTTATGATTTAAATAATGTCAACAAAAAGAAAGTAGCGATTATTTCAGCTGGAAATGTTCCTCTTGTTGGTTTTCATGATTGCCTTTCTGTATTTATGACAGGCCACGATCTTATTTTAAAATACTCTTCAAAAGATCAATTTTTGACACCTTATTTTTTGAAATTCCTTCAAAATACTGGTGCCTTTGATTCTAAATTAGAAATGACTGACAAACAAATTTCTGATTTTGATGCAGTTATTGCAACTGGAAGTAATAATACTTCTCGTTATTTTGAATATTACTTCAAAAACAAACCCAATATTATTCGTAAAAACAGAAACTCTGTCGCCGTTTTATCTGGAAATGAAACCGATGACGAATTAAAAAATCTAGGAAATGATATTTTTCAATATTTTGGTTTAGGTTGTAGAAATGTTTCAAAAGTATTTGTCCCTAAAGGTTATGATTTTTCAAAATTCTTTGAAGCCATTTATGGTTTTGGCGACTTGATTCATCATCATAAATATGCTAATAATTATGATTATAACAAAGCAGTTTATCTGATGAGTGAAATCAAATTGTTTGATAATAACTTTTTAGTTCTTAAAGAAGATCAATCATACAGTTCTCCTATCGCTTGCTTGTTTTATGAATATTATGAAGATTTAAATCAAATAGAAAAGAAACTCAATATTGATAAAGAATTGTTACAATGCAAAGTCGGACATCTTGATTTTACTGATGTCGGTTTTGGCAAAACACAATCTCCACAACTTTGGGATTATGCTGATGATGTTGATACAATTCTTTTCCTTAAAGATTTATAAATATGCAAAGGCTACACAATTTTAGCGCTGGACCTTGCACATTGCCGGATGAAGTTTTTGAAAAAGCCTCACAAGCTGTGATAAATTTTAATGGCTCAGGACTCTCAATTCTTGAAACTTCTCATAGAAGCGAAGCATTTACTGAAGTTATTCAGAAGGCACAAAGTTTAGCTTTAGAGCTGTCAGGATTGAAAAACAAAAACTATTACGCTTTATTTCTTCATGGTGGCGCGAGCTTTCAGTTTATGATGACAGCCTATAATTTACTTGAAAATAAAGCTGCATTTATAGAGACAGGAAGATGGTCTGATAAAGCAATTACTGAAGCTCAATATTTCGGTAAAACAGAAATTATAGCTTCTTCAAAAGATAAAAATTACACCTATATTCCAAAAAAAATCCAGTGTCCAAGCGATGTTGATTACTTGCATTTCACGAGCAACAATACCATCTATGGAACACAGTTCAAAAGCTTTCCTCAAACTGAAGTTCCTTTAGTTTGCGACATGAGTAGTGATATTTTTTCAAGACAGATAGATTTTTCACAGTTTGATTTAATCTATGCTGGTGCTCAAAAAAATATTGGTCCTGCTGGTGCAACTCTTGTTTTAGTGAAAGAAGATATTTTAGGAAAAGTCACTCGGAAAATACCTTCAATTTTAGATTATCAAAAGCAAATTAAAGCGAAAAGTGTTTACAATACGTCTCCTGTTTTTTCAATATATGTCTCAATGTTAAATCTAGAATGGTTAGTGAGACAAGGAGGTTTAGAAGTTATTGAAAAAAGGAATCAAGAAAAAGCTAAAATGCTTTATCACGAAATAGACAGAAACTCTCTTTTTAAAGCTTATGCTAATAAGCAAGATCGATCAATGATGAATGCCGTTTTCACTTCAGTAGATTCGAAATTTGATGAAAAATTTCTGAATTTTGCAAATCAGCATCAAATAAGTGGAATAAAAGGTCACCGAAGTCTTGGTGGATTTCGTGCATCAACTTATAATGCATTAGGAATTGAAAGCGTAGAAAAGCTTGTGAACTGCATGAAAGAATTTGAAAAAAACACAAATACTATTTAATGAATATATTAATCAACGACGGGCTTTCAGCTTCGGCTGTTAAGCTTTTAGAAGACCAAGACCATAAACTTTATCCTATTAAAGTTGCTCAATCACAACTTGTTAACTATATCAATAAGCATCATATTGAAGCAATTATAATTGGAAATGACACTAAAATAAACAGCCAGATTATTGATGCTTGTACTGATTTAAAAATCATTGCAAAAACGGGAAGTGAACTCAATAATATTGATTTTGTTTATGCAAAAACTAGAGGTTTGAAGGTTTTCAACTCTCCTGATCAAACATCAGAGAGTGTTGCAGAACTTGTGATTGCTCACGCTTTAAGTTGCATGAGACATCTGAAAAATACAAATAGAGATATGCCTCTAGAAGGTGATCAAAGATTTGCTGAAATCCAGAAAGCAGCAGCTAATGGTCAAGAACTTAAAGGCAAAACAATAGGAATCATTGGTTTTGAAAAATTAGGGCAAACTCTAGCTCAAAAAGCAATTGCACTTGGTATGAAGATTTTGGCATACGATCCTAAAGTGAATGAAGCTCAAGTCAATCTTGAGTTTTTTGATCAACAAAAATTGAGTTTTAAAATTGAAACAACAGATTTAGAAACTTTATTAACCGAATCGGATATCATTTCATTGCATACGCCAAGGTTGAAAAAACCGATTTTATCAGCTAAAGAATTTCAAAAAATGAAACCAACAGCTGGCGTTATCAACACCTCTTTTGGCGGAGTTTTAGATGAAGTTGAGCTCGTTAATGCGCTTCATAACAACACGATAGCTTTTGCGGCTTTAGATGTTTTTGAAAATGAGCCACACCCTGAAATTCAAATTTTAATGCAAGATAAAATTTCATTAAGTCCTCGCATTGCAGCCTCAACATTAGAAGCTCAAGAACGCATCGGACTTCATATTGCACAACAAATTATTAACTTTGATAAAAATTAATTTTGATGAAAAATTTTAGTTTCGCGTTAATCATGCTTTTTTCAATGAGCATATTTGCACAGACGCAAACAGGAAAAGCTTCTTTTTATGCCAATAAATTTGAAGGGAGACAAACTGCTAGTGGTGAAATTTACAGTCATCATAAAATGACAGCAGCGCACAGAAAACTCCCTTTTGGCACAAAAGTAAAAGTCACAAACCTGACAAATAACAAATCCGTTATCGTTGAAGTCAATGATCGCGGGCCATTTATTCGTGGTCGAATTATAGATTTATCGAGATCTGCTGCAAAAAAGCTTGATTTTATTGGTTTAGGTGTCGCTGATGTTACCATGCAAGTTTTAGATAGCTCTGCAATTGTTTCTGATGACCACATTGACGACGCTGATGTAGAAGCTCCTCAAACTCCTCCTCAAGACAAAAACTCGCCAATAAGCTCCTCATCTAGCGATGAAGCTAAAGCTGATAAGTTTGAAGGTAAAGAATTTTATAAACTGACCGTTGAAAAATTAAGCCCTGATTTTTTTGGAGTTCAGATTGGAAGTTTTCAAGAATTAGCAAACTTAATTCGTTTAGCAGATAACTTAAAATTGAGCTATAACAAAGAAGTCACAGTACAAGTCAAAGCATTTAACGAAGTTAAAGTTTATACATTAATCCTTGGAGAATTTAAAAACAGATTGGCCGCCGAAAGATTTAGAGATAAAATTGATAAAAAATATCCTGATGCATTTATCGTTGATATGACGGAAAATGATTAAATTGAGGTAAACATTCTGTTATGAGAATTTTTGTAATCATATTTTTATTCATGATTTTAGGTGTCGCAAGTTGTAGTACATCTAAAATAAATAACAATCAATCTAGCCAATCAGATACTGAGATTAATGGCGACACAATCAGAATTGCTAATGACAGCCTTGAATATGAGGTTATTGTTTTTGAGCCAGGCTTCGGAAGTTGGTTGCAAACACAAAAACCTCGTGGTTTTTATTCGAAAAATTATTTAGAGCAACGCAATCAATATTATGTTACTATTTACAATAGTCGAGTTTATTCTAGACCGCGCTTATATCCTCAAGAAATTGATTACCAATCACATATTGATTATGGATATGAGGTGAACTATATGCTTTATCATTATTTCTTATTTTTTGAACAGAAATACAATCAAAAATTGCGTTGAACATTGTAGTTTTGCAGCATGAAAAAATTAAAAGAACGCTGGAATGTTGAGTCTAACTTTCAGCTCATTATCATCTTTATTGTCTTTTCTGTGACAGGATCAACATCTTTGTTTGTTACTGGACCTGTCCTTAATTTTTTTAGTATCAATAGAGAGGCTTTTCCTGAAGCTTTTTATGGTGCCATATTCTATTACACGTTAAGGATATTGATTATTTTCCCTATTTATCAAATTCTGTTGGTCATTACTGGCGCTATTTTCGGTCAATTCAAATTTTTCTGGACTTTTGAAAAGAAAATGTTATGCCGTTTAGGTTTTAAAAACCTTTGTGAATAGTTTTAAAAAACACTATTTCTAAATGTTACATATCGTAAAATATGCTATTTAACTCCATTGATTTTGCCATATTTTTACCAATAGTCTTTGCTCTTTATTGGTTTGTGGCTCAAAAGCATCTTAAGGTTCAAAACTTATTAATTGTTGCCTCAAGTTATGTGTTTTACGGTTGGTGGGATTGGCGTTTTCTGTCCTTAATCGCCTTTAGCACAATTGTTGATTATACTATTGGTGTTACTCTTTCAAAACAAAAAAACCATTCAAAAAGAAAATTACTTTTATGGATCAGTATTCTCGTCAATTTAGGTTTTCTTGGATTTTTTAAATATTATAATTTTTTTCTTGAAAACTTCATTTCTGCTTTTTCATTTTTTGGAACAGAAATCAATGCGAACTCACTCAACATTATTCTGCCTGTTGGTATTAGCTTTTACACCTTTCAAACTTTAAGCTACACCATTGATATTTACAGGAAAAAACTTGAGCCCACAAAAGATATTGTTGCTTTCTCGGCCTTTGTCAGCTTTTTTCCACAGTTAGTTGCGGGGCCTATTGAAAGAGCGACAAACCTGCTTCCTCAGTTTTACAAAAAACGACAATTTATTTACGCAAACGCTATTGATGGTATGCGCCAAATACTTTGGGGAATGTTTAAAAAGGTTGTAATTGCGGATAATTGTGCACGTTATGCGAATGATATTTTTAATCACTCTGATGATTATTCCGGGAGTACACTCGTTCTTGGTGCTATTTTTTTTACATTTCAGATTTACGGAGATTTTTCAGGTTACTCAGATATCGCCATAGGAACTTCTCGCCTATTTGGATTTAATTTAAAACAAAACTTCGCCTTTCCATATTTTTCAAGAGATATCGCTGAGTTTTGGAGACGTTGGCATATTTCGCTTTCAACTTGGTTTAGAGATTATCTTTATATTCCTTTAGGCGGTAGTCGCGGCGGCACTTCAATGAAGATTCGTAACATATTTATCATCTTTGTTGTGAGTGGTTTCTGGCACGGCGCCAATTGGACATTTATTGTTTGGGGAGCTTTAAATGCAGTTTATTTTCTGCCACTTTTATTGACCAAAAGCAATAGAAATAATCTCGAAATTGTAGCTTACAATAGAAGCTTACCGAAATTAAGTGAGTTTTTATCAATATTACTCACGTTTAGTTTGACTGTCATCGCATGGATATTTTTTAGAGCAGAAAACATTAGTCATGCATTTTCTATTATTTCAGAAATATTTTCAAACTCAATATTTAGCTCACTTGAAGTTTTACCAATAAAAATCATTATTTTGATCTCTTTTATGTTGATTATTGAGTGGTTTGGCCGTAAAAATAAGCATGCATTATCAAATGCTTTACAATTAAAAAAGCGCTACATGAGGTGGAGTTTATATATCTTTATCTGTATATTAATCTTTGTTTTTAAAGGTCATTTACAAGAATTCATCTATTTTCAGTTTTAATCAGTTATGAAAAGATTTATTAAATCCATATTATACTTCATACCTATACTCGGAATTGCTGTTGTCGCCTTAATTTGTATAACAACTTTTATCGATTATAAAAATGCTGATTTTAGTTTTAAAAGTCACCCGAAATACATTATTACTGGTCACTCTCAACCAGAATCTGCTTATAATGATACTATAATTTCAGATTTCAAAAATATTTCATTTACAGCTGAATCCTACTTTTATAATTTTATTAAAATCAAAAAGGTTTTAGAGGATAATAACTCAATAGAAGTTGTGTTCATAGAGTTCACAAATAATCAAATCAATAAAGAAAAAGATCAATGGATTTGGGGTAAAGATTATATGCTCAGAGGCTTTGAAAAATACGCCAGCTTTATGAGTTTTGATGAAAAATTAATGTTGATTAAGAAAAATCCAGTTAATTTTATAAATGCATTGTCTCTATCTGAAAACAATAAAATAACTAGAATTTTAAGTCACAATCATAATTATGAAAAGGCTTTAGGAGGCTTCAGGTATTTGAAACGTTATGAATTAGACTCTCTCATTAAAGTGACTCCTGATGTAAAGTATTTAAGCACTGAAGAAATTGAAGTTTCAGAAAAGAACTTATCTTATTTAGATGATATGATTGAATTCTGTCAAGCTAAAAACAAAAGAGTTATTTTTGTTAGAAGTCCGATTCATGAAAAATATCCTGAATTAAAAAATGATGAAAAGTTTCTTGAAATTTTAAACACACGTTATGCCGACATTGAGTTTTTAGACTTTTTAAAATTTCCCTTATCAACTTCAGAACGCGGTGATTTTCATCATATCAACCATAAAGGTGCAAAAGTTTATTCTGAATGGTTTGCAAATTTATTAAAGGATGGACTATTAGATAAAGAGAATAAACAAGAGTTTATAAACAATAGAATCAAAAGATTTAAATAATTGATTTTAAATTATTTAAAAAAATCCACCTCAAGCTTAAGTCTAAGTAGCTTAAAGTGGATAAATTTCAATAATTACTTGATATAAACCGTTTTTTTATTGATAAATTCCATGATACCATCGTCTGAAAGTTCACGGCCATAACCTGAAGTTTTAGTTCCGCCAAACGGAATTCTCGGATCACTTTTTACAAGTTCGTTGATAAAAACTGCACCATCTTCCAGGTTTACAATCACATCTTCAGCTGCTTTTATATCAGATGAAAATAATGAAACACCAAGACCAAAATTTGATTGATTGACTAAATCAATAGCTTCTTTTTCGTCTTTAAAAGTTGTTACAGCGAGAAGTGGTCCAAAAGTTTCTTCTTCAAAAACTGGCATTCCTGGTTTAACATCATCCAAAATTGTTGGTTCGAAATAAGCTTGATCTCGCTTCCCACCTATTCTGATTTTTGCACCTTGATCAACAGATTTTTGCATTTGCTTTTCGAGTTCTTCTGCTAAATCTTCTCTTGCCATGACGCTGATAAAAGTATTTTCATCATTAGGATCACCTGATTTTAAATCTTTTACTTTGGTAATGAGTTTATCAACAAATTCTTCATGTAAACTTTCATGAATTAATAATCTTTTCCCTGTAATACAGCTTTGTCCTGTATTCTGAAATCTTGCCTGAACGCAAGTTTCTAAAGTTTGATCAATATTTGCATCTTTAAAAACGACTAAAGCATTACTTCCGCCGAGTTCTAAAACAGATTTTTTAATGTGCTTTGCTGCTTCACTTGCCACTGCTTTTCCTGCTTTTTCACTACCTGTTAAAGTAACAGCCTTTACCTTAGGATGCTGTATCACTTTATTGACTTGATCACTTTTAATGGGTAGATTGATAAAAACATCTTTCGGAAAACCTGCTTTTTCAACAAGTTCTTGTATTTTTTTTGCAGAAAGCATCACATTACTCGCATGTTTGAGAAGTCCGACATTTCCAGCCATTAATTGTGGAGCCAAAAACCTGAAGACTTGCCAATAAGGATAATTCCATGGCATTACTGCGAGCACAACGCCTATTGGTTCGTAACTGACGTAAGATTTTTGAGCGTCTGTTTCTATTATTTTATCAGCTAATTGAGATTCAGCATTTTCTGTATAATATTCACAAACCCAAGCACATTTTTCAATTTCTGAAATCGCCTGAGATAAAGGTTTCCCCATTTCTTGAGTGATGGTTTTAGCAAGCTTCTTTTTATCGGACTCTAATGTTTCAGCTAAGTTTAGCATCAATTTCTGACGTTCAGAAAATTTAGTTTTTTTCCAACTTTTAAAGGCTTGATCTGCATCTTCAATAGATTGATTAATTTCCTTTTCGTTGAGTTCTTCAATGTTATAAAGTTCTTCTTGTGTGTAAGGATTATTACTTTTTATCATTTTTTATTTTAAATTTAAAGGTTTGAAAAGAGAAAGCTTTTTAATTTGCACAAACTTTAAGAAATAATGTTTATCAAAAACTAAGTCATTTGAAAAGAAAAACTAAATCACGTCTCCATCCTTTATCGTCGTTAAAACTAAAATCAAAAAAACAGTTCAAAAACGAAATGCCTGGTCAAATTACTTATGTGGGCGATCGATCACAAGAAAATACTGAAATCGACGTCGTAAGTTATGATACAGAAAATTACAATAGGTCTAAAAACATCAGCATTGACGAAACTTTTAAAATGGTGAAAGATCATCCAGATCAAGTACATTGGATTACTTATACTGGTTTAACTGATGTTGATCAACTTCAAAAAATCGGTCAACTTTTCTCTGTACATCCATTAGTTTTGGAAGATATTGCAAATACAAAACAAAGGCCTAGATATGATGAGTTTTCAGAATATATTTTTCTCACTTTAAAAATGATTTATGCTTCAGATAAATTCATTAAAGAACATTATGCATTAATTTTAGGTGAAAATTTCGTTATTTCCTTTCAAGAAAACAAAGAAGATGATATTCTTGGTTTTTTACATAAGCGCATAGAAACCAAAAAAGGCCGTATTCGAAACTCTGGTTCTGATTATCTTTTTTATGCCATCACAGATGCCATTATTGATAATTATTACAATATTTCTGAAGCAATTGAACAAAAGACAGAGCAACTTGAAGGTAAAATTTTGAGTGCTCCAGATCATGCTTCTCCTGAGGAAATTCAGGTTTTAAAAAGACAAATATTGAGTGTCAGAAAATCTGTTGCACCTACTAAAGAGATCATCAATAGATTACATCTTTCAAAACATCAATTATTTAGTTCAAAAACAAAAAGGTTTTTAGCCGATTTATACGATCATATTCTTCAAGTCAATGAAAATATTGGTATTTATAGAGAGATTGTCTGGGGCTTGATGGATATGTATATGAGTAGCATTAGCAATAAAATGAATGAGGTGATGAAAGTTCTCACCATCATGTCAACCATATTTATTCCTTTAACTTTTATCGTTGGGGTTTATGGTATGAACTTCCAAAACATGCCTGAACTTGGCTATCACAACGCATATTATTATGTGTTAGGCGTTATGTTTATTATTTCTGTTTTATTAATTATTTACTTTAAGAAAAAAAATTGGTTTTAATCTAAATCAACTTTGTGCAAAATCAAACCTGATGCTGGTGCAACATGTGTTAATTTGATTCGATTTTTGCCATCTATATATTTAATAAACTCTTCTAAGCTAATTTTATGTTGGCCTAAATCAAGTAAGGCGCCCATCATTAAACGGATTTGTTGACGTTTAAAACCTTTGCCAATCACTTTTAAATAATAAGATTTTTCAGGAAAGAAATTTGCCTGAATCACGTCATTTTCTAGAATTTCACAGCTTAAAATATGCCCATCAAAATTCGTTGTTGGTGTTGGTCTAAATGTAAATGAATAAAAATCATGTTCTCCTTCAAAGTATTTAGCAGCTATTTGCATAATATCGAGATCTAAATTCTCTCTGACGTTCAACAAAAACGGTGCTGCGAAAGGATGCATTTTTTGTCCGTAACAGAAATAATAATGATATTCCTTTTGCTTTGAATGTTGAATTATATTAAATTTTGCATCAGTTTCTTCAATACTTAAGGCACGAATATCCTGTGGTAAATTTTCATTAAAATACGGTAAAAAAGCTTCTAAATCTAAAGCTTCATCATACATAAAAAGCTCAATAAATGTTTGATTAACAGAAACTTTTGCATCAGTTCGGCCTGCTGCCATGACTTTAAATTTCTGACCTTCCAAAACATAATTTAATGTTTTGTCTAACATTTTTTCAACGGTAATCACATCAGGTTGTTTTTGCCATCCATGATAACGAAAACCCAAATATTGTAACTTAATAATATAATAAAATCGTTTCCTTTTCATGTTTGCAATTAAGCCTTTTTACGGGATTTAAGCAAGTTCACAACATCATTAAGTTCATAGCCTTTCGCATTTAATAATATTAGATAATGAAAAAGTAAATCAGCAGATTCATTTAAAAATAAATCATCATTATCATCCTTAGCTTCAATCACAACTTCTACGGCCTCCTCTCCTACTTTTTGTGCAATTTTATTGATGCCGCTATCAAAAAGAGATTTAACATAAGAAGATTTGTCTTCTGAGTTTTTTCTATCGGAGATTGTCTTTTCAAGATTGGTTAAAAATCCAAATTCTTGCTTGTTTGCATTTCCCCAACAAGTGTCAGTTCCTTTGTGACAAACTGGTCCAGAAGGATTTACATTCATTAAAATAGCATCCTGATCGCAATCAATTTGATGATTTATATATGCTAAAAAGTTACCACTTTCTTCACCTTTTGTCCATAATCTTTGTTTTGAACGGCTATAAAAAGTAACTTTTTTAGAGGTTAATGTTTCCTGAAATGCTTCATTATTCATGTAACCTAACATCAAAACATTTTTAGTTTTAGAATCTTGAATTATCGCCGGTAACAAGCCATCTTTGTTTTTAGAAAAATTGGGTTTTTTAATCATTGTAATCGCATTAAGATATTATTATTAAGAAGGTATTTTTTGAGATCGATGATATCAATTTCTTTGTAATGAAAAACACTTGCTGCAAGTGCGGCATCAGCTTTTCCAATATTAAAAGTCTCTTTAAAATGTGACATTTTTCCTGCACCACCTGATGCGATGATGGGTATCGATAATTCATCAGATAACTTTGCTAAAGCCTCGTTTGCAAAACCGTTTTTTGTCCCATCGTGATCCATAGATGTAAAAAGTATTTCTCCTGCACCCAAACTTTCAACTTTTTTAGCCCATTCAAATAAATCTGCATCTGTACTTTTTTGACCGCCAACCAAATGCACTTTCCATTCACCTTTAATTACTCGTGCATCAATCGCAACAACGCAACATTGTGAACCATAACGTTTTGAAATAGCTGTAATTAACTCTGGATTTAAGTAAGCTGATGTGTTGATTGAAACTTTATCAGCGCCTGACTTGAGCAAAACATCAACATCTTCTATTGAATTAATTCCGCCGCCAACTGTAAAAGGAATATTAATGCGTGAAGCAATTTGTTCAACTAAACTTGCGAGAGTTTTACGCTTTTCTTCAGTTGCGGATATGTCTAGAAAAACAAGTTCATCTGCGCCATTTTTTGCATAAAATTCAGCCAATTCTAAAGGATCACCAGCATCTTTGATGTCAACAAAATTAACGCCTTTCACTGTTCTGCCATTTTTAATATCCAAACATGGAATGATTCTTTTTGTCAACATATTTTAATTATTTAAAATGAAATTTTCTAAGTCTTTTAAATTGATTTTATTTTCATAAATCGCTTTTCCGATAATCACAGCTTCACAGCCTATTTGCATAACATTTTCTAAGTCAGAAAGTTGAGAAACACCGCCAGAAGCAATAACTTTTAGCTCTGGATTAATGTCAAGTATTTGCTTGTAAAGTTGTAATGAAGGGCCTTGTAACATTCCATCTTTCGAAATATCTGTTGAAATAACATATTTAATCCCTTCTTCGGAAAAGTTTTTAATAAAATTCTCAATTTCAATATCAGAAGTTTCTGTCCAGCCTGAAGTTGCTATTTTTCCGTTTTTGACATCAGCACCTAAAATGATTTTATTTGAGCCATATTTATCAAGCCATTCCAAAAATAAATCTGGATTATTGACAGCAATACTCCCACCTGTAATTTGCTTTGCACCAGAATTAAAAGCTATTTCAAGATCTTCATTTGTTTTTAAACCGCCACCAAAATCAATATTGAGGTTTGTTTTGGTGGCAATACGTTCTAGAACTTTATAATTGATAATCTTCTGAGCTTTCGCGCCATCTAAATCGACAAGATGTAAATTTTCTATGCCATGATCTTCAAAAGCCATGGCGATTTCAAGTGGATCTTCACTATATATTTTTTGGGTTGAATAATCACCTTTCGTCAATCTGACGCATTTTCCTTCGATGATATCTATTGCTGGGATAAGTCGCATAATTAGTTTTTTAAATTCATAAAATTGAGTAATAATTGTTCACCTTGTACTGAACTTTTCTCTGGATGAAATTGTACTCCATAAAAGTTGTTTTTCTGAAAAGCAACACAATAATTCACACCATAATCAGATGAGGCTTTAGAGTTTTCATTTTGCTCTACATAGTATGAATGAACTAAATACATAAATGATTTTTCTGAAATATTTTGAAACAAGTCTGTTCTTAAATCAGCAATTTGATTCCAGCCAACTTGCGGAATTTTAAGATTTTTGGATGAAAACTTAATAACATCAAGATCAAAAATCCCTAGTCCGTTCGTGTTTCCTTCCTCTGAAAAACGACACATGAGTTGCATGCCTAAACAGATTCCTAAAACTGGTTGTTTTAAATTTTTGATCACTTTATCCAAGCCTTTTGCCTCTAAAGCTTTCATAGCTGAATCTGCAGCACCAACACCAGGAAAAATAACACGATCAGCAGATTGAATTTCAGAAATATCATCTGTTAAGATTGATGAATATCCTAATCTCAATAGTGCAAATTCTAAACTTTTAACATTACCAACACCGTAATCTATTATTACTGTTTTGAGCATTAAAGTTTTCCTTTTGTTGTTGGTAAAATCATTTTTGAAGTATCTCTTTTTACAGCCATTTTGATCGCTTTTGCAAAAGCTTTAAAAATCGCCTCTATTTTGTGATGCTCATTGATGCCTTCAGCCTTAATATTCAAGTTAGCTTGTGCTCCATCAGAAAAAGATTTGAAGAAATGCATAAACATTTCTGTCGGCATTTTACCAATCATTTCTCTTTTAAAATCGGCTTGCCATTCTAACCAATTTCTTCCACCAAAATCAATAGCAACTTGAGCTAAAGCATCGTCCATAGGTAAGCAAAATCCATATCTCTCAATCCCTAACTTATCAGCTAAAGCTTCTTTAAAAGCTTCACCTAAAGCAATTGCTGTATCTTCAATCGTGTGATGTTCATCAACCTCCAAGTCACCTTCAACCGATAGTTGAATATCAATTTGGCCGTGTTTTGCGATTTGATCTAACATGTGATCAAAGAAAGAAATCCCTGTTGAAATTTCAGATTCACCTGTTCCATCCAAATTAATCATCAACTCAATATTGGTTTCTTTCGTTTTTCTAGTGATTTTTGCTTGACGTTGGCCATATTTAAGAAATTCGTAAATTTCATCCCAAGAATTTGTTTTGAGGTCGATAGTTTCTTGAAGATCTTGAAGTTCGTTTTTGACTTCTTTTTCACCTAAATTTTGACCATCATCTATATAAATTGCTTTTGAGTTTAAGTTCTGTGCCAATTTGATATCAGTAATCCTATCACCTATTACATAAGAATTTTCGAGATTATAATCACCTTCAATGTATGTTTTTAGCAAACCGGTTTCAGGTTTTCTGTTGGGTGATTTTTCTTTGGCAAAACTTTTATCAATCAGGATCTCTTTGAATTTAACATCCTCATTTTCGAAGGTTTTCAACATCAAATTATGAACAGGCCAAAAAGTATTTTCAGGAAAAGCTTTTGTGCCTAATCCATCTTGATTTGTAACCATAATCAACTCATAATCAAGTTCAGCTTCTATTTTACGAAGTGTTGAAATGACTTGAGGTAAAAATTCAAGCTTAGCGTAATCGTCAATTTGTTGATCTTTTGGCTCTTTTATTAAAGTGCCATCTCTGTCTATAATCAGTAATTTTTTCATCGGTCAATTTCTTTTAAAACGTAAATTAATTTTTGATTTTCTTGTGGATTTCCAACACTGATTCGCAAACAATTTTCACACATTTCTTCATTGGTTCTGTTGCGAACGACAATACCGAAATTCAATAATTCTTGATAGCGTTTATTGGCGTCGTCAACTTTAACTAAGATAAAATTAGCATCGCTAGGGTAAACTTTTTCAACATAATTTAAAGATTCTAAAACCTTAAATAAAACTGACCTTTCAGACTTTATAATTTCTATCTGGGATTTCATTTTGTCAATATTTTCAAGAAATTGAAGTGCTTTTTGTTGCGTTAAAGTATTAACATTATATGGTAATTTAATTTTATTGATCGCTTTACAAATAGCTTGAGAAGCATAGCAAACGCCAAGTCTGATTCCTGCGAGACCAGCCGCTTTTGAAAATGTTTGTGTGACGATTAAATTTTCATAATGTGCTAACTCGTTGATGAAAGAACTGTTTGCAGAAAAATCTATATAAGCTTCATCAATCACAACAATTCCTTTAAAATCATCTAGAACTTTCTTGATTGAAGCCACTTGAAGCAATGCACCACTTGGATTATTAGGTGAACACAATATGATCATCTTTGTGTTTATTGACACTTCATTTAAAAGTGCTTTGACATCAAGTTGAAATTCTGAGTTTAAACGACATGTTTTGTAAGTCACATTATTAATTTGAGCCAGAACTTCATACATTCCATAACTTGGAGAAAGACTTAAAATTTCATCTTTTTGAGGTTCGCAAAAAACTCGAATAATCAAGTCTAGAATTTCGTCGCTTCCATTTCCTAAAACAATATTTTCATCACTGATCATTTTGAGATCAGCTAATTTCTTTTTTAAACTTTTTTGATAAGGATCAGGATACCGATTGTATTCGGTATCAAAAGGATTTTCATTTGCATCCATAAACTGAAAATCATCTTTTTTATCTGAAAATTCATCTCGCGCCGAACTGTATTTTTTTAGATTTAAAACAGATGGACGTATTAATTTATTGATATTCATTAGATTAACTTTAGGGCATTTAAACGTAAGCGCATCGCATTTTTGTGAGCAGTTAAACCTTCCGCTTCAGCCATCATTTCAACAGTTTTACCAATTGATTTAACGCCATTTTCGTCAAGTTTTTGGTAAGTCAATGTTTTCATAAAAGCGTCTAAATTAACGCCGCTATATTGTTTTGCAAAAGCATTCGTAGGCAGTGTGTGATTAGTTCCAGAAGCATAATCACCAGCGCTTTCAGGTGTCAAATTACCAAGAAAAACAGAGCCAGCATTTATCACTTTCTCAGAGAACTCATCAGCTTGATCTGTTGCAATAATCAAATGCTCTGGTGCATAAAAATTAATAAGTTCAAAAGCAGAATCTAGATTTTTCATCAAAATAAATTTAGAATTCGCAATTGCCTTTTTTGCAATTTCTTTTCTAGGAAGCGAATTTATTTGAAGATTTAATTCAGTTTTCACCTGATTGATAGTCTCTAAATTATCAGCAACAAGAATCACTTGCGAATCTTCACCATGTTCCGCCTGACTTAATAAATCGGCAGCAACAAACTCAGGCACAGAAGTCTGATTAGCATAAACTAATAGTTCTGAGGGTCCCGCTGGCATATCGATTGCAATATCATAAGTTGTTGCGATTTGCTTGGCTATTGTCACATACTGGTTGCCAGGACCAAAGATTTTATAAACTTTAGGAATACTTTCTGTTCCAAATGTCATTCCTGCAATGGCTTGAATACCACCAACTTTGAAAATTTGAGTCACGCCACAGAGTTGTGCTGTATATAAAATAGCAGGATCAATTTTATTATCTTTTGAAGGTGGTGTACACAAAACAATATCTTCACAACCCGCAATTTGGGCTGGAATCGCTAACATGAGAACAGTTGAAAACAATGGCGCACTTCCACCAGGAATGTAAAGTCCAACTTTTTGAATTGCTTTCTTTTTCTGCCAGCAAAAAACACCTTTTTTTGTTTCTACAATTGGTAAATCTGGTTGTAATTGCGCTTTATGAAATTTATAAATGGCTTCATAAGCATTTTGTATTGCAGATTTTAAGTCTTCAGAAACATTTTCTTCTGATGCTTTAATTTCTTCTTGTAAAACAGTAAAAGCTTGATTATCAAACTTATCAAAAAGTTTTGCATATTTTAAAATTGCTTTGTCACCATTATTCAAAACATCTTTAAAAATTTGTTTAGCCTGATTTTCTAAATCCTGAAAAGATTGAGTCGGTCTTTTCAAAATAGAAGCCCATTCAGATTTATTTGGATTTTTGATAATTTCAATCATAATATCATTTTATCTATAGAGTTAATTAAAATACTTTCTGCGCCTGCAGTTTTGAGCTCGTCAATAATTTCCCAGAACTGATCTTGATGAATGACAGTATGTACTGAGCTCCAATTTTTATCAGCTAAAGGCATAATTGTGGGACTTTTCATTCCTGGAAGGATTTTAATAATGTCGTCCAACTTATCGTTAGGTGCATTTAATAAGACATATTTTGAATTTTCAGCTCTTAAAACAGAAGAAATTCTGAAGCTTAATTGATCTAATAAAGATTGTTTTTCTTTATTTAATTGTGGCGAGCTCACTAAAACTGCTTCGCTTTCAAGAATGGTTTCAACTTCCTTTAAATTGTTTTTAAAAAGTGTACTTCCACTAGAAACAATATCACAAATGGCTTGCGATAGGCCAATATTTGGTGCTATTTCAACAGAACCGTTAATTAAATGAATATCGGCCTTAATGTTTTTTTGATTTAAAAATCTTTTTAAGGTGTTTGGGTAAGATGTGGCAATTTCTTTTCCATCCAAATCTTTGATATTTTGATAATCCATAGTCTTAGGAACGGCGATGGAAACCCGACATTTCGAAAAACCAAGTTTTTGGACAATTGGTAAATCCTCTCCTTTTTCAATGCAAAGGTTTTCGCCGATAATAGCTAAATCAACAACGCCATCTCTTAAGTATTTAGGGATATCTCCATTTCTAAGATAGAATATTTCAAGGGGAAAGCTAGAGGCTTTAGCTTTGAGTTGACCTTTACCATTATTGATCGAAATTCCGCAATCTTGAAGAATTTTAAGTGATTCATCGTGCAGTCGACCCGATTTTTGAATTGCAATTTTAAGTGTATTCATTTTTATGTTTTTTAAATAAAAAAGCCCGTTTAAACAATTTTGCTTAAACGGGCTTCAATAGCTGATTATCTTTAATTTACATCAAAACAGGTATTGATCGCGCTTAAGCGATGTCAATAAATGATGATGTAAATGTATGTTTCTCATAGTGGTGCAAACATAAATATTGTATTTACTTCTCGCAATTAATTTTATAAAATTATGAGAAATTTAATTTTACTTCAAGGTTTTAAAAAAAACAATCTCGCTAAATTCACTATATACACTTCTTAAACAAAAACATAGCTGTAATAAATAACAAAGGTTGAGATATGTAAGAAATGTGATGCGTTCAACAAAATGGTAAAATTTGATATTTTGCAATTGGTTTATTTTTCATTCTTGAACTTCTATCTCATTAATTTTAACTTAATTTAAATAATATAAATCCAGCATTAACAGAATACTACCTTATTTTTGAGCAAACCTGATAAACATATAGTGAAGAAAAGTAAAGGCAAAAAAATATTAAGAATTTTAGGGAGAATATTTCTGGGCTTTATCATATTTCTCATTTTATTAATTTTATTCATCAGAAGTCCTTGGGGACAAAATATTATCGTCAACAAAGCAACTAATTTTATCAGTGATAAAACTAAAACTGCTGTTGAAATTGAGCGTTTGTTTATCACTTTCTCAGGAAATATTCAGCTTGATGGTTTGTATTTAGAAGATACCAAAGGTGACACTTTAATTTACTCCGAAAGTTTAGAAGCCGAAATTCCTTTAATACCAATTATTTCTGGAAACCCTATCAGTATTGATGATGTGAGTTGGAAAGGTTTAAAAGCAAATATTTATCGTAAAGATTCCATCTCAGGGTTTAATTATCAATTTTTAATCGATGCTTTTGCTTCTGACACGACAGCAACGCAAACAGAAGAAGAAACTGCTCCACCTCAAATTGCAGTTGGCGAAATTGAACTTCAAAAATTTAAAATCAATTATGTTGATGATGTGAATGGCATGAATGCTGAGTTAGATTTAGGTGATTTAAAATTAGAAGGAAAAGAAATCGATTTAGAAAAAATGAAATTTCATTTGGCTAAAGTTAAACTCAGCCAAACAACCATAAATTATGAACAACTTAAAGCAATCTCAGATGCTGATACAAGTTCGACAGGCGCTTTACCATTCATAAGAGTTGACCAATTCTCATTAAATCAAGTTACTGCCAAGTATAATGCGCCTTCACAAGGCTTAAATGCATTAGTTGATATTGATCTCTTTGAGATAGATAAAGCTTCAGCAAATCTCAATTTACAAGAAGTTGCTGTGAATAAAATTGCTTTACAAAATTCAGTAATTAACGCAGAAATTGATTCATCGAAAATAGAATCTTCTCCTGAAGAAACACCAGCCAATAAAAAGCAAGAAAATTTTGAGTGGCCAGAATGGAAAGTTGATGTGGCCTCAATTGATTTTAAAGAGAATCGTATTTATTATCATCAAAAAGGTTTTAAGCCACAAAAAGGAAAGTTTAATCCTGATGCAATCAAACTTTCAGACTTTTCACTGATAGCAGAAAACATTCAATTATCTAAAGATACTGAAGCTAAATTGAACTTAAATCAACTTAAATTTGATGAAGCCAGTGGTTTTAAGCTAAATGAATTCAATTTTGCACTTGCACTGAACAATGAAAAAATTAATGTTTCAGGGTTGAAAGTTAAAACCCAAAAAAGTTCTTTAGATGGAAACATAGAGTTGACTTACACTGAATTTATTAAGCTCATCAATCAACCAGAGAAAGTTCATTTTGTTGCTGATCTCAATTTATTTCAATTAAATGCAACAGAAGCTTACTTGTTTTCTCCCGAGCTTAAAAAAAATGTACAATTTCAGAAATTAGCTCAACAAAATATTAGTGGGAACCTTCGCATTAATGGGTCACTTGATAAAGCTAATGTTAAGAATTTAAACCTCAATTGGGGATCTGAAACGAACATCAATCTCAAAGGAATTGTGAGTCAACCAACAGATATCGATAAACTTTATTTAGATCTTAATCAAATTTCGGCATCTACAAATCGCAGTGATATCATCACATTTTTAAATCCAGATTCTCTTGGAGTTCAAATACCGCAAAACCTTAGTTTAAAAGGAAATTTCACTGGCGGATTAGAAAAGTTCAAAACCAACATCAACATTAATTCTACAAGCGGTCAGATTAATGTTCAAGGGGTATTAGATCGAAAAAATCAAATTGCATTTGATTCACAGATAGAAATTATTGAACTAAATCTTGGTGAACTTTTACAAAATCCAGATTTAGATAAAGTCACTTTTACTTTAAAAACAGAAGGAAAAGGTGACAACTTAAATTCTCTAAATGCGAAATTAGATTCTGACTTTACAAAACTCACCTACGCTGATTATGATTTTTCTAATCTTGAACTTAAAGGCGATATTGAGAATGGTGTTGGTGATGTGAAATTAGATTTTAAAGATAAAAATCTAAATTTAAAATTTCATTCAGAAATTATTTTAGATTCCCTCAATCCAGAAATTAAAGCTGATTTAAACCTCAAAGGAGCCGACTTGCATGCTCTTGGTTTAACTGAGAAAAAAATTCGTTCTAAAGTAGATGTCAAAGCTAATTTTAAAGGAAGCGCAAACAAATTTAGATTAGATACAGATATCACAAATGGCACAATTGTTTATAATGATAAAGCCTATAATCTAGGTCGTGTTCAGATTGACGCCGATGTAAAAGAAAAAAGTACTATTGCAAAAATCAGTAGTCCTTTTATAAATAGTTCGCTTAATTCAAATGCAAAACCTGATCAAATTTCAAAAGCTATAAGTCAGCATGTCAGTCATTATTTTAGCAAGGATTCGACTTATATTCAAAAGGATAGTTTGAAAAATCCTGTTCAGTTAAAATTAGATTTGAAATTTCATGAAACACCTATTATTTCTAAGGTTTTTCTTGAAGGTCTTGAACGAATGGATACTTTAATTGCTCGAATCAATTTTGATCAAGCAAAGCACGATTTAACAGCTAAAGTTTCTTTGCCACATTTAAAATATGGAGAAAATCTCGTTGATAGCTTATATCTTGATATCAAATCAGACGGAAAGAAAGCCGACTTCACAGCTGGTTTTACAGAAATAAAAGCAGGTCCTGCTCAAATACCTAGAACTAAAATAAATGCTAATTTTAAAGAGAAAAAATTCTATCTAAATTTTGAAAGCTTTAAGGTTGATGAAAAACTTTATGCACTTCACTCAGTTTTAGGTGGTGAAGATCGCAAACGCACGTTTAAAATCCTTCCGGATGAATTAATTTTAAATAAAGAAAAATGGACTATTGATCCGAACAACGCAGTCAATTTTGGTGAGAAAAAATTGGAATTTAGCAACTTCACAATGTCTCATCAAGGTGAAGAAATCCGAATCACGAATCAAACTAATCAGCAAACAAATAATTGGGGATTAGAATTTAGCAACTTCAATTTATCATCGCTTCTCGCCTACCTTAATCCAGATGAGCTTCTTATGGACGGAAAAGTTGAGGGAGAGATTGTTTTTATAGATCCTTTTAATAAATTCGGATTTACAGCAGATCTTAAAATTAATGATTTTACAGCCTTGCAAAGTGAGCTCGGTCAGCTATCTCTTCATGCAGAGTCACAAGGTGACAATACTTATCTCGTTGATGCTGGTATTAAAGGAAATGATGTTGACATTGATTTTGATGGGAATTACAAAGCAGCAGCAGAAGCGTCTTCTTTTGATTTAGACTTAAAAATCAATAAAATTGCAATGCAAAAAATTGAAAAATTTGCACCTGATGAAATTAAAAATGCTGAAGGATATTTAGAAGGAGAAATAAAACTTAAGGGTACGAGCCAAGACCCTCAATTTAATGGATATCTTGCTTTTAATCAAGCGAGTTTCAATGCAAGCCGATTAGATGCTAAATTTACGCTTGCTAATGAGCGAATTAATTTAGATAATAACGGCATTTATTTCAACAAATTTTCGATTAATGATGCTGATAATAACAGTTTTACTATCAATGGTGACATTCTTTTAGATGATGCAACTAACCCGGAGTTTGATTTGAATCTTAAGGCAGATCATTTCACCGCATTAGATTCCGATGAAGAAGATAATGACCTTTATTACGGAAAAGTTGTCTTTGATATTGGTGCTGATATTACTGGGAATTTACAATTCCCTAAAGCAGAGGTCAATTTAAAAATCAGGGAAGAAACTGATGTCACTTATGTTATTCCTGAAACTGAATTAAGCATTGAAAAGCATGATGGTGTTGTTGTTTTTGTAAACAAAGAGAATCCTGATGACATTTTAACTCGAAAGGATAATGAAGAAACCACTGCGACAATTACCGGTATTGATTTAGCCACAAAATTAAAAATTGAACCTAAAGCAACATTTAATGTCATCGTTGATAAACGCACCGATGACAATTTAAAAATTCTTGGTGAAGGCGATTTGATATTTAGAATTGCTAGAAATGGAAGAACCACTTTAACGGGAAAATATGATGTGAGTGGCGGACATTATCAAATGAATCTTTACAATCTGGTGAAGCGAGAATTTAAGCTAGATCCTTCAAGTAGCGTAAGTTGGCAAGGTGATCCGATGGATGCAGATTTAGATGTTCGCGCGATTTATGAAGTCAAAACATCAGCTTCATCATTGATGGCTTCTCAAACAACTGGCGCAAGTACAGAAGCTAAAAACCGTTACAGACAAAGATTACCTTTCTTGGTTTACTTAGATGTTGATGGCGAATTATCTCGACCAAAATTAAATTTTAATTTAGGTATGCCAGAAGATGAACAAGGTGCGATTGGTGGATCTGTTTACAGCAGAATTAGACAACTTAACCAACAAGAAGATCAATTGAATAAACAGGTTTTCTCTCTTTTAGTTCTCAATAAATTCTATCCAGATTCAGGAAGTGATGGTAGCGAAGGCGGTATTGCAACTGTTGCACGTGATAACCTTAATGATGCGCTCTCAGATCAATTAAATATGTTTTCTGATAAAATAACAAAAAACACAGGTATTGACTTAAATTTTGGTGTCAACTCCTATACAGACTATCAAGGTGAAAATGCGCAAGACAGAACAGATTTGGCTATTAGCGCTAAAAAGAAACTCTTTAATGACAGAGTTATTGTTGAAGCTGGAAGCGAAGTAAATGTACAAGGTGATAATAGACCTGGTGAGGAAAATCCGGTTATTGGGAATTTTAGTATTCAATATTTACTAACTAAAAATGGACGCTGGAGACTTAAAGGTTTCAGGAAAAGCGAATATGAAAATGTGATTGACGGACAAGTATTTGTTAGCGGTATTGCTTTAATTTTCACCAGAGAGTTTAATAAGTTTAAAGAATTATGGGATGAAAGTTCTTTCCTGAAAAAAGACAAGAGTAAAGAAGATAAGGAGAATCAGGAAAAGGAAGATTCAGAAGAAAAAAAGACAAATGATAAAGCAACTCAAAATGAAGATTCGTCAGAATAATTTATGATCAATGAAAAGTAATAACCTTAAATATCTATTTTTTATCAGTATCATTTACTTGCTATCAGCTTGTAGTGCTAAAAAGTTTATTCCTGAAGGGAAAACACTTTACAGTGGATCAACGATAAAGCTTGAAGACACTTTGGAAATTAAAAACAGAGATGGTTTAAAAACAATGCTTGATGGTTTGTTAAAGCCAAAACCAAATTCCAAAATATTAGGAATGCGGCCAAACCTTTATTTTTACTATAAAAGTCAAAGAGAAAAGCCTGGCTTTATTAATAAATTTTTAGGTAAGAAAATAGGTGAAGAACCTGTTTATTTTTCAGATGTTAATGTCAGCTCTACTAAAGAAATAATCCTCAACAGACTTGATAATAATGGTTTTTTTAATAGTCAAGTTGCTTCAAAAGTTGAAAGTGATAGTACTTCCAAAACAACTAAAGTCAATTATACAATCAATTTAGCTTCTCCATATCGCATGGAGAAATATGAAATTGAGCGCGACACCTTAGACTCACTGGCTCTATACTCAGAAATTAAAAAATCTATGGATCAAACATTCTTTAAAAAAGATGCCAGATTTAATTTAGATGCGATGAAGGCTGAACGAACTAGAATTGATAACTTCCTTAAAGAAAGAGGATATTATAATTTTAACGGCGACTTCTTAATTTTTGAAGCTGATACAAATGCTTATGACGATAAGCGCTTTAATTTATTTTTAAAATTAAAAAATAAAGTACCTGAAAAATCTTTAGTTCCTTATGAAATCAGAGATGTTACCATATATCCTAATTATTCAGTTGAAAGCAAAGAAGAATATAAAGACACAACTGAATTTAAAGAATTTAAATTCGTTCAAAATGATGTTTTCTTTAAACCAAAACGACTATCACCATATATATTGATAAAACCTGGAAACAATTATAGTCCTAAATTTTCAAAATATACAAGCAGAAGACTTTCAAACATCGGGACTTATAAGTTTGTGAATATCAATTATAAAGAAAATGACACTGTCACTAAAAATGGAAAGCGACATTTGGATGCAGAGCTCTTTTTGTCACCATTAAACAAACGTGCTTTAAGATTAGAATTACAAGGTGTTACTAAATCGAATAATTTTACTGGTCCAGGTATCGGAATTACTTATTCAAACAGGAATATTTTTAAAGGCGGAGAATTATTCCGCTTAAGCACAAATTTTGGTTATGAAAAACAATTCTCAAGCGGTGGTTCTGAAGGGTCGAGTAGTCTTCAGTTAGGTGCGAAAACTTCATTGACTTTTCCAAGATTATTATTTCCAATAAATATTGATCATCGATTTGAATATTCTATACCTAAGACAAAAATAGAATTAGGTTATGATTACTTAAATCGAACAAGGCTCTATAGACTTAACTCATTGACAGCAACATTTGGTTACATCTGGACAGCGAATAGATTTGTGACGCACAGGCTGAATCCCTTAAATATTAATTATGTCAGTTTAGGAAAAACCAGTGATGAGTTTGAAAATATTCTGGAAGAAAATCCTTTTTTACGTCAAAGTTTTGAACAAAAATTCATCGCTGGCCTAACCTACTCTTTTACTTATAATGAGTTATCAGATCAATCTAAAAAAGGTGGTTTTTACACTAATGTCAACTTCGATATTGCAGGAAATACTTTAGATTTATTTGGAAAAGAAAATGATGAAGGAAGTAAAACTTTTTTAGGTTTAAAATACGCACAATACGCAAAACTTGATATTGATACACGCTATCACTATAAATTAGATTCAAAAGGACAAGTTTTAGTCGCTAGAGTGTTTGGAGGAATCGGTTTACCTTACGGAAACTCAAATTCTTTACCATTTGTAAAACAGTATTTTTCAGGTGGACCATACAGTGTTCGTGCTTTTAGAATTAGAGGTTTAGGTCCAGGAACTTACACGCCTGCTGATGGTGAAAGTGGTTATTTCGATCAAGCTGGTGACATCCGTTTAGAAGCAAATTTAGAATACAGGTTTCCGATTATGCAATACATTAAAGGTGCTGTTTTTGCCGATGCAGGAAATGTTTGGTTAACGAAAGAAAATGAAGCATTACCTGGCGGAAAGTTTTCTACAGATTTCATCAATGAATTAGGAATCGGTGCTGGAATCGGACTCCGTATTGATATTCAAGGTTTTGTGATTAGGTTTGATTTGGCTTCTCCTTTGAAAACACCAAATACAGACTGGAATTTCGAGTACGATTCACCAGTCTTTAACTTTGCAATTGGTTACCCTTTTTAATTGAGAGATAAAAAAAGCTAAACATCATAAGATATTTAGCTTTATATAATTTTATAAAATTTACTTTTTAGTAGTTTACGTATTCAGTTATTTCAAGTCCGTAACCAATCATACCAACACGCTTTTTTTGTTTTGAATTAGACATCAATTTAATTTTATGAATACCTAAATCATGAAGAATTTGTGCACCAATACCAAAATCTTTATTATCCATGACAACACTCGGTGCCTTAGTAATATCTTGATTTTGGCTTTCTTTTAGAACTTCTAATCTATTCAATAAATTTAATCCTTTTGGATTTTGATTGATAAAAACAATCGCACCAGAATCATTTGAGTTTAATTTCTTAAACATATCATCCAGTTTTTTATCAGCATCGTTTGTTAAGGTTCCTAATATATCATTGTTAACTAAAGTAGAATTAACACGAACTAATACATTATCATCAGCGTCCCAAGTGCCTTTTGTCAATGCAATATGCACACTGTCGTTGGTCGTTTGTTGATAAGCGCGTAATCTAAATTCTCCAAATTTAGTTCGTATTTCAAAGTCTTCTTTTTTCTCGATTAAAGAATCATGCAACATGCGGTAAGCCACTAAATCTTCAATACTGACCAGTTTGATGTCATGCTTTTTTGCAACTTCAACAAGTTCTGGTAGACGCGACATTGTTCCGTCTTCATTCATAATTTCACAAATAACGCCTGCAGGCTGTAAACCAGCTAAACGCGCAAAATCAATTGCAGCTTCTGTATGACCTGTACGTCTTAAAACACCACCGTCTTTTGCAATTAATGGAAAAATATGTCCTGGTCGATTAAGGTCGTGTGGTTTAGTCTCTTGATCACATAAAGCTTCAATCGTTCTAGAGCGATCTCCAGCTGAAATACCAGTTGTAACACCATAACCTCTTAGATCTACAGAAACGGTAAAAGCGGTTTCCATAGGATCAGTATTATTCCCAACCATTGTATGTAAATGCAGATCTTTACAACGACTTTCAGATAAAGGTGTACAAATTAAACCTCGACCATATTTCGCCATAAAGTTGATCATTTCAGGAGTCACTAATTCTGCAGCTGCTAAAAAATCACCTTCGTTTTCACGATCTTCATCATCAACCACAATGATAATTTTTCCTTTTTTAACGTCTTCAATCGCATCCTGAATGCTATCTAATTTAATATTGTGAGTTGATTTCTTTTTCATAGGAATATTTTAAGACCAAAGTTATGAATTGTCATCCTTTGGCTTTTTCAATTTGAGTTTAATTAACAATTTCTGAAATGGTACCGTAATCACGTCAAGGTTTATAAATCCTTGATCAGTCGTTGCTCGATAAGTTAAGTAAATACCTAAAGGCAACATGATAATTGTTGAAATCCATGATCCTAAAAACGGAGATAATTTACCTGACTCAGCACTATTTCCAGCAAATAAACCGATAAAGTGATAAATTAAAAACAGAATAATTGCTGCAATCATCGGCAAGCCTAAACCTCCTTTTCTAATAATAGCTCCAAGTGGCGCTCCAACAAAGAAGAGTACAATACAAGCAAAACCTAAGGCATATTTATCATGTAATTTCATCTCAATTTTATTAAGATAAGTACGTCTTTTTTTATGTAAATTCTTTTTTGCATTAATCTGAGGCGTAATACTATTGACAGTATTTATCGCAATACTCAAAAGGTGTTTCTGGCTTTTAGGTTTATATAAACCAATAATAGAGTCTAAATTTGATTTAGAGCTTTCATCCAATATTTTAGTGTACTCATCTCGTTTATCTTTTTGAGATTTTGCAGGGTCTAAATTGAATTTATCTGAAGGTAATTGATTGTTTTTTTCTAAACTATCGTTTAATTCCTTTTCGTTACCAACCAATCTCGTATAACCTGATCTCAAACTGATACTTTTCTGATAACGGTTTATGTTTTTTGCATAATCTCTTGAAAACGAATCCAGCTGAGTTTTCAATTCAGCGATATTAAACATTTTAAAAGGGTGATCTTCGTCATTATCAATATCAACTTTATTGATTTCTGATAAATCTATATTAATCACATATTTCTGAAATTCGCTTTTCACATAAGGAAGTCTTCTTCTCTCTTTAAAACTTTTCGGATGAATTTCATCGTAATAATTACCATCATACAACTCTAATGAAAGAATATTTGAATCTTTCTCAGAGGCCAATTTTCCATAATCAGATTTGATAACAGTGTAATTCCCTGAACGCTTAGGATCTTTTTTATGAATGGTTACATTGTCTAAATCTTGACCGTTTTTACCAGATTTTTTGTCAACTTTAATATTGATATTTCCAACATCGTTAAAAGCACCTTCTACTATCGCCATTGCTGGTTGAACTTTGGCGATGTTTCGCTTCATGCTTCCTGCTTTATATTCCGCTGCAGGAATAACATTATTGCTAAAAAAGAAAGTCAAAATACCCAACAAAACAATGAAAACAATTAAGCTTCGCATTGCACGTTGTAAAGAAATACCAGAAGATTTCATCGCTGCAAACTCATAATACTCAGAGAATCCCCCAAAAGTCATGATTGAACTGACTAAAATAGTCAATGGTAAAACTAATGGAACTAAGTTTGGTGAATAGTATAGTAGAAATTTGAGCACAACAACAATCCCAAGATCCTTACCTGCGAGTTCTGAAATAAACATCCAGATCGCTTGCAAAATAAAGATGAGCATCAGAATTGTAAAAACCGCTAAAAAGGTTTTTAGAAAAGTTTTGAGTATATAACGATCTAAAATTTTCAAGGTCGAAAATTAGTCTAATTCATTAATATAATAATCAGGATATCTTGAAGCGTCAAAGCTAAACATGTTGTCAGACAATGGTTGATTAGGTTTAAACTCAGCGATTCTGATTTCAATTCGTGTATCGTTATCTTGCTCTTGAATAAGATTAAATAAATGCTTAGTCATCTGGTCAATTCCTATTAGAGCTTCTTGCATTTGTGCATTTTCATCATTTGCGATCAACTTGATGTATTGGATTTTTCGACCATCAAGATTTTCAACTTTATCCATTTTATACATATAACCTTCTTCAAAGAAGCTTAACATTTTCGAAGGTGTAAGTTGATTATCATCTTCAGGAACATATTTTGAAATTGTGATTTCTTCATCTTCGGGAATAATAGTATAAATTTTCTGACCATCAAATAATTGGGTTGTTCCCATCAGGTTTAATAAATACTTTTCGCCTTTTAATTTTAAACCGCCTCGTGTTTCTTGCTTGATATCTTCAGCTTCATTTTCTAATATATAGAGAAATTTAATTTGGATATTATCATAAGATTTCACTTTCTTTAAAACATCTTGAATCATTTTTTCTGCTTGAGGCTCAGTCTGTGCTGATACAGTTAAAAATGTCATTAAAAAAAAGATAAGGCTAAATAATCTAGTATTTTTCATGTTGCTATTTTTTTTCGTTTTCTAATAATTCTTTTAAAGCAATTAAATCAGGAATATGAACTTGTCTGGCTTTACTACCTTCAAATTGTCCAACAATACCTGCTGCTTCGAGTTGGTCTATCAATCGACCTGCTCGGTTATAACCAAGCTTTAATTTTCTTTGCAATAAAGATGCCGAACCTTGCTGAGCAGTCACGATAACTTCTGCTGCTTTATCAAAAAGCTTGTCTCGCTCATCAATTTCGTTTTCTAAAGTGCCTGGACCAGAGTCTTCACTTGAGTATTCAGGTAATAAATAAGCGTCTGGATAAGCTTTTTGAGAACCTATAAACTCAGTAATTTTATCAATTTCAGGTGTGTCAACAAATGCACATTGCAAACGAATCAAGTCATTTCCTTGCGTATAAAGCATATCACCACGACCGATGAGTTGATCTGCTCCACCTGCATCTAAAATCGTTCTCGAATCAATTTTAGAAGTTACCCTAAATGCAATTCTCGCTGGGAAGTTAGCTTTTATCATCCCTGTAATCACGTTGACAGATGGGCGCTGAGTTGCAATAATCAAGTGTATTCCAATAGCTCTTGCCAATTGTGCTAGTCTTGCAATAGGTGTTTCAACATCCTTGCCTGCTGTCATAATTAAATCAGCAAATTCATCAACTACAAGAACAATATAAGGTAAAAAACGATGACCGTTCTCTGGGTTGAGTTTACGTGCTTTAAATTTCGCATTGTACTCGACAATATTTCTCACCATCGCATCTTTCAACAAATCATACCTTGCATCCATTTCAATACAAAGTGAATTTAACGTATCGATGACTTTTGAATTATCTGTGATAATCGCATCATCAGTGTCAGGCAATTTAGCCAAGTAGTGTCTTTCGATTTTATTAAAAAGAGTGAGTTCAACTTTTTTCGGATCGACCAATACAAATTTGACTTCCGCTGGGTGTTTATGATATAAAAGAGAGGTCAAGATCACATTAAGTCCAACGGATTTACCTTGTCCTGTTGCGCCAGCCATCAATAAGTGAGGCATTTTAGCTAAATCAGCAACAAAGGTTTCATTTGAAATGTTTTTACCAAAAGCAATTGGCAATTGCATTTCAGCTTTTTGAAACTTCTGAGAAGCAGCAACAGATCGCATCGAAACAATAGAAGGATTCTGGTTTGGAACTTCAATACCAATTGTGCCTCGACCTGGAATTGGTGCGATAATACGAATTCCTAAAGCTGATAAGGATAAAGCAATATCATCTTCAAGATTTCTAATTTTAGAAATACGGATTCCTGCTTCAGGGATTATTTCATAAAGTGTGACTGTTGGTCCAACTGTCGCTTTAATTTGAGCAATTCCGATTTTATAATTTTTGAGCGTCTCAACAATTTTATTTTTATTTTCCTCTAATTCCTTTTGATCGATTGTTATTCCAGCGCCTTTGCTATAATCTTTAAGTAAATCTATCGTAGGAAATTGGTATTTAGATAAGTCAAGCTTAGGATCAAACTCTCCAAAATTTTCAACGATCTTTTTACTTTTTGAATCTATTTCATCATCATCTTCCTCTTGTCCTGTTTCAACTTCTAAGCTTAAATCATCATCTTCATTTTGACTATCAATAACGATTTTTTGTGGTTGTTTTGCTTGTTCTTTTTTAGAAGAATCTTCTTCTGACTTTTTTTGATCTTCACTTGATGTTAAGTCATTTTCAAACTTAACTTCCGCAGCAACATCTGGCTTTTCGTTAAGCTTTTCTTTCTTTTCAATTTTGTCTGAAGAAGGTTGAACTTCTTGATCTTTATTTTTTTGATTGGCTTCTTTTGCTTTTTTGAAATCATTTTCAACAGCTTGTTTTTTTGATTTGAAAAAGTTTGAAATTTTTTCTGGAGTGATCTGTAATCTTGCAACTAAATAAACAATCATCATAAAAGCAATCAACAAACCGAGACCAATATCGCCGATGTAAACACTTAAGTATTCTTTAATTTCAAAACCAACAACACCTCCCAAAATCGGATAAGTTTTACCGAAGAAAGCAAAAAATAGAGATAAGGTTATCATCACATAAATTCCCCAAAACCAAATATTTTTTAAACTTATTTTTTTGATTTCTAGAAAGAGTTTTAAACCAGTTAAAGCGATCATGAATGGCAGACTAAAAACAGCAACACCAAAACCGTCATAAATCAAAAAATAAGAAACAGTTGCACCGAATTTACTTAACCAATTAGCTGGTTTTTCTTGAGAACTGACAGCTGAACCAATTAAACTTTGGTCACTCTCCCACGTAAACAAAAAAGAAACAAAAGCCAGTAAAAGCCCAACAGCAAACAGAAATAAAAAAACTCCTAAGAGTATTTTTTGTTTTCTATTAATCGAAAAACGCGGTGCTTTAAAACTTTTTTTTGTTTTTTTATTTTTCTTTTTTGCCATGTATTTTTTTGAGTTTGCAAAGATACAAATATAACATCATTCCTTTATTAAAAGAGAATGTGACTCACTAAAATAACATTAAAAAAAGATAAGGAAAGTAGATGTACAAACCGATTAAAATTGCAAAAACACAAACCATAAAGACAGCGCCAGCGGCTATATCTTTGATTAAACCAATTTTGGGATGGAGTTCAGGATGAATAAAATCAGCGACTTCCTCAATTGCAGTATTAAATGATTCTGCTCCCAAAACCATAGCGATTGCCAAGGTTTGAATTAAGAATTCAGTTTTAGTAATTCCTACAATAAAACCAATAATGCTCACAATAAATCCGATAAATATCTGAACCTTAACACTATCTTCTTTTAATAGACGTAAAAAACCTTTCCATGCAGGAGTGATCGCTCGCCAACGCCCAAATAAAAAATTCTTCATCGATATATTTTATTTCTATTTACAAAAGTATCACTTTAAGATTAGATAGAAATTATTTTCAATTTTTTACAAAAAAAAAGGGCAAACTTTAAGCTTGCCCTTTACTCCTAACTCATCTTTCTTTTTCAATAATCTATTGGTCAATCGACCCTAAAACACGTTTAGCAAAAGTATTTGCAGCATCCTTTTCAGACATGCCATCTTTTACCATTTTATCCATCTCAACAGCGCCAGCAATGTTTGTAATCAATTCGCCAACAACATCCATTTCGTTGTCTTTAACTGAGCGGTGTTCACAAAAGGATTCTAAAACTTCTAGTGTATTCTCTAGTTTTTCAGCTTCGTTATTTTTTTGCAAATGCTTAATGATTGGTAACTTCATCGACTAATTCTTTTAATGATTCAAATTTATTTGTTTGGACTTGATTGACAAACTCACCATTCTTGAAAGTGGCAAATGTTGGTAAGTTATTCACATTTGCTAATTTTCTAGATTCTGGAAATTTTTCTGCGTCAACAATAATAAAAGGAACTTCTTCATTTTCTGAAGCTAACTTTTTAAATTTCGGCTTCATCAATCGGCAGTTTCCACACCATGAAGCAGCATATTGAACAACAACTGTATCGTTATTTTTAACTTCTTCTGCTAAATTATCTTCTTTAATTTCTTTAAACATAACTTCTTTTTTTTTTGAATCTAGCCGAAAGTTTCCTTTCGGCTAGATTTATTTGATTTATTTAGATGATAAATAAGATGCAACGCCATCTCTGTCTGCTTTCATTGCTTCTTTACCTTCTTCCCAGTTTGCAGGACAAACTTCACCATGCTTTTGTACGTGAGCATAAGCATCAATCATTCTGATAAATTCGCTAACGTTACGACCAAGTGGCATGTGGTTTACACCTTCATGAAATACAGTTCCTTCCTCATCGATAAGGTAAGTTGCTCTATAAGTTACATTGTCACCATCAACAGTGATGTGTCCAGTTTCTTCATCATATCTTTCATTAGTTGTGTCCAAAATACCTAATCTGCTACTTAAGTTTCTGTTAGAGTCAGCTAAAATTGGGTAAGTTACACCTTCAATACCACCGTCATCTTTTGAAGTGTTTAACCACGCAAAGTGAACTTCTGGCGTATCACATGATGCACCGATAACAATCGTGTTTCTTTTATCAAATTCTGACATCGCTTCTTGAAAAGCGTGTAATTCTGTTGGACATACATAAGTAAAGTCTTTTGGGTACCAGAATAAGATGATTTTTTTATTTTCTTTTTTTGCTTTTTCTAAAATGTTAATTTCAAAAGTATCGCCCATTTCATTCATAGCGTTTACTTTTAAATCTGGAAATTTTTGACCTACAATTGACATAATTATTTATTTTTTTGTGTTAATATTCTGATACAAATTTAAGCTTAAATACTACCTCAACAATCACTTTAACTTATCTTTTAATTATACAACTATAAGGTTTGCTTATAATGGATTATTAAATGATTAGTCTTACTAATTTTAAAATTTAACTTCTAAAAAATCAGCTATTTAAATGAGATGACGTCGCTATTTTTATTAAGATTGTAGTTCATCAAATTATTTGTTTTAAATGACAACTCTTTTTACACATATTAAATCTTTATTACAAACACGTGAAGAAACTGAGAAGCCTATTATTGGTGAAGAACTTCGTGATTTACCTCAAATTGATAATGCGTGGTTATTAATTGAAGATGATAGAATTAAAGATTATGGCGCCATGGATGATGACAATCTTCCTTCAGCAGATAAAATCATGAACCTTGAAGGACGCTATATTCTTCCGACTTGGGTTGATAGTCATACACATATTGTTTATGCAGGTAATCGCGAACAAGAATTTGTTGATCGCATTAAAGGGTTGACCTATGAAGAAATTGCAAATCGTGGCGGCGGAATCGTTAACTCTGCTAAAACACTTGGTGATACAAGTTTCGAAGATTTATATGCACAATCAGAAGAACGTTTAAAGGAAGTTATCAAACTTGGGACAGGCGCTGTTGAAATCAAGTCGGGTTACGGTCTCACAAAAGAAGCCGAACTCAAGATGTTACGTGTAATTCAAAAATTAAAAGAAAACTATGACATCCCGATTAAATCAACATTTTTGGGTGCTCACGCCATTCCTACAGATTATAAAGGGAAAGAAAAAGCCTATGTCAAAATGGTTATTGAAGACATACTTCCTGCAGTTGCCGAAGAAAAATTAGCAGACTATATTGATGTTTTTTGTGAAAAAGGCTATTTCGATTTAGAAGACACTGAAAATATGATTGAAGCTGGTAAGAAATATGGTTTAAAATCAAAAATCCACGTCAATCAATTTAATAGTTTTGGTGGAATTCAATTGGCTGCCGAAAAGAATGTTTTAAGCGTTGATCATTTAGAAGAAATGGAGTTTGAAGATTACAAGTCATTAAAAAAGTCAGAAACAATTGCTGTTGCACTTCCTTCTTGTTCGTTTTATTTAGGAATACCTTATTCTCCAGCTCGTGAAATCATCAAAAATGATATTCCTTTTGCTTTAGCAAGTGATTTTAATCCGGGAAGCACACCAAGTGGTAATATGAATTTTGTTATTTCACTTGCTTGTATAAAAATGAAAATAACACCTGAAGAAGCAATAAATGCTGCAACTTTAAATGCTGCATTTGCTATGGAACTCCAGGATGAAGTTGGTAGCATTACTGCTGGAAAAAAAGCTAACTTTATAATCACTGATAGAATTCCTTCATTCGGATTTTTACCTTATGCATTTGGTACAAATAGCATAGATGAAGTCTGGATTAACGGCAAAAATTTTGAATCATGAGCTTAAAACTATACACAACTGCAGATTACGATAAATACACGAAAATAAGGGTTGGTGAAACCAAATTTGGTGAAGAACTGTCTCCTATTCAGCAAATTGAAGATTTAGCCTCACACCACGCTAAGTTTGTCGTTTTAGGTGTTCCTGAAAATATAGGAATTAGAGCTAACCATGGAAATTCATCAGCTCATAAAGCTTGGGAGTCTTTCTTAGCTTCTTTCTTAAATATCCAAGTTAATGCGCATAACAATGCACATGATGTTTTGTTACTCGGTGAAATTATCACGCAAGATTATATGCAGCAGGCCGAAAATATGAAGATGCCTGAAGATGCTGATCAAATGGGGAAACTAGTGGAGCAAATTGATGATGATCTTTCTAAAATTATCAAATTAATCATTGATGCTGACAAAATCCCTATCCTTATTGGTGGCGGTCATAATAACGCATTTGGGATGATTAAAGGAACTCATCTGGCTCTTGAAAAACCTATCAATGTCATTAATATTGATGCGCATACAGATTTTCGACGTCTCGAAAATAGACATAGCGGAAATGGTTTTTCTTATGCAAAATCAAAAGCCTATCTCGATAAATATTTTGTTTTTGGATTACATAAAAACTATACATCTGATGCAGTATTCAAAGAGTTCGATGAGTCAAAATCTTTAAAATATGAACTCTATGAAGATCTAGAACACTTAACAACGCTTGACAAAACAGTTCGTTTTAAATCAGCCTTAAATTTTGTTCAACAGAACTTTGGTCTTGAGCTAGATTGTGACGCGATACAGGATTTCCCTTCGAGTGCACAATCACCTTCAGGTTTTAGTATGCCAGAAGTAAGAACTTTTATTAAAATTGCTAGAAAAAGTAAATGTCAATATTTACATATTTGTGAAGCTGCACCTCATGAAACAATACAAGTTGGGAAAGCGATTAGCTATTTTGTAAGTGATTTTATCAGAGCTTATTAATGAACCAATATTTACAACTTTAAATTTAAACCAAAGAAGCTCGATGCGCCAGCACGGTTAAACTGGGAGTAAGCATAACTAAATCTCCATTTATTGAAACGTATTGAAACACCTCCGGATAAACCTGCAAAAGCACGTTGATCATCAATTCTCAATTCCTCACCTCTTCTAAAACTATAACCGAGTTGAATATTAAAACCTCCTTCAGGGAAAACTTCAACACCTAAAATAGTGTGTCTTAGAATGTTATTAAAAAAACTAGGATCATCCCTAGTGATGTTTCCTTCTAAATCAACTTCATCTCTATTTGTATTTCCAAAAGCAATATTCCAAACCTGAGCCTGATCGTAAGTCACATGCCAACGGATAGGAACATTTTTAAGATTTTGAGAAATTCCTAAAATAACTTCAAAAGGTAAATCCTCTCGGATGTCATCATAAGCTTTAAATTGATAGCCTATATTTCTTAAAACACCAGAAACAACTAAGTCCCAATCTTCATAAATATAAGATACTCCCAAATCTACAGAAGCGGCAAAGGATGTGTATTGTTCTAACTTTGAAGTGATTAAACGGAAATTTGCGCCCGCGTAGAAATCACTTCGACCAATTTGAGTTGCATAACCAAACTGTAATGAAGCTTCATTACCTGAAAAACTTGATGTTGAATTTCCATTTTCATCATAACCATCAAAACTTCCATAGTTAATGTAAGTCATACTTGCATGAACCACTTGTGTACGTCTGTCAATTAAATGCGCAAAAGAAGCCGTCCCGTAGTTGATGTCTGCGAGATAATTCATGTAATTTACACTCAAATGATTATCCATTCTGTAATTAATTAAAGATGGATTGACAATCGCGTTTGAAGGATCATCATTAAGAAGTGTTATATTTTTGCTTCCTAAGGCCGAAATTTTTGGCGATACTGGTAAATTGAGAAACTCATAAGTCGTCTTTCCTCCTATTTGTGCAAAAGCAGCACTTAGGTATAAAAAACTAAAAAAAACTAAAATGAATTTCATTGAGACAATTTTGAAAAGGCTATTGTTTAAACGATTGATTTGCTTTTTTATTTTTAAACAAACCCGCACAAAAGTATAAAAAAAACCGAGTCTGTAAACTTGACTCGGTTTTTAAAATATGAGAACTTCAATAGTTTAGTTTATAAAACTTTTGCATCCTTAACTTTTTGCTTCGTTATGGCAATGTCTAAAACTTCTGACATTTCTCTCACATAATGAAACTTCAAGCCCCTCAAGTAGTCTTCTTTGATTTCCTCAATATCCTTTTTATTATCTTCACACAGAATAATTTCTTTGATTTTAGAACGTTTAGCCGCTAGAATTTTTTCTTTAATTCCACCAACTGGCAAGACTTTACCTCTTAAAGTAATTTCGCCCGTCATCGCTATATTTTTCTTGACTTTACGTTGCGTAAATAAAGAAACCAAGGAAGTTAACATTGTAATCCCTGCGCTTGGTCCATCTTTAGGAGTCGCACCTTCCGGAACGTGAATATGAACGTTATAATTAGAAAATATATCAGGATTCACTTCAAATTTTTCTGCATTTGATTTGATGTATTCCATTGCAATTGTTGCGGACTCCTTCATCACTTTACCAAGATTTCCTGTAATTGATAAATTCCCTTTTCCTTTAGACAGAATTGACTCAATGAAGAGAATATCACCTCCTACTCTTGTCCATGCAAGACCTGTGACAACACCTGCTACATCGTTATTTTCTGAAATACTGCGTTCTACTTTAGGTGGTCCGAGAATTTCTACAATTTTATCAGAAGAAACCTTGACGTCATACTCCTCCTCAAGAGCTATTGATTTTGCGATGAAGCGAACAACTTTTGCCAATTGTTTTTCTAGACTTCGAACACCAGATTCACGTGTGTATCCTTCAATAATGTCTTCTAATTGCGTTTTACCAAGTTTGATATCTTTCTTCGTCAAACCGTGTTCTTTAATCTGTTTTGGAAGTAAATGTCTTTTTGCAATCTCAACCTTTTCCTCAATCGTATAACCGCTAACATTGATAATCTCCATACGATCACGTAAGGCTGGTTGAATTGTTTGCAAACTGTTTGCTGTCGCAATAAACATGACTTTAGATAAATCGTAACCAAGCTCTAAAAAGTTATCATGAAACTCACTGTTTTGTTCAGGATCTAAAACCTCAAGCAATGCTGAAGACGGATCGCCTTGATGACTACTTGCCAACTTATCAATTTCATCTAAAACAAAGACAGGATTTGATGTACCAGCCTTTTTCAAACTTTGAATAATTCGGCCTGGCATCGCGCCGATATAAGTTTTACGGTGACCTCTAATTTCTGCCTCATCGCGTAAGCCACCAAGAGAAACTCTCACGTATTCTCTGCCTAATGATTCAGCTACAGAACGACCTAGAGAAGTTTTTCCGACACCTGGAGGTCCGTATAAACATAAAATCGGTGACTTCATGTCATTTCTTAATTTGAGAACAGCGAGGTATTCAATAATTCTTCTTTTCACATCCTCAAGCCCGTAATGATCTTTATCAAGAACTTTCTGTGCGCGTTTTAAATCAAATTTATCTTGACTAAATTCATCCCAAGGTAAATCTAAAAATAAATCTAAATAATTACGCTGAATTGAAAACTCAGCAACTTGCGGATTCATGCGTTGAAGTTTAGCAAGTTCTTTTTTGAAATGCTTATCAATCTCTTCATTCCATTTTTTAGATTTTGCACGCTCACGCATTTCTTCTATCTCACTTTCATTTGAAACACCACCAAGCTCTTCTTGAATCGTTTTCATTTGTTGATGAAGGAAATATTCACGTTGCTGCTGGCTCATATCGTTCTGAACCTTTAACTGAATATCGTTTTTCAGTTCAAGTTTTTGAAACTCTAAGTTCATAAATTTTAAAGTCGCAAGCGCTCGATCTTTTAAATCGCCTGTTTCCAGCAACTGCTGTTTATCTTTGACTTCCAAATTCATGTTAGAAGACACGAAGTTGACAAGGAAAGATGAACTTTCAATATTCTTAATTGCAAAAGAAGCTTCCGAAGGAATATTCGGACTTTCTTTGATAATGCGCAATGACAAATCTTTGATCGAATCGATAATCGCTTCAAACTCCTCATCAATATGAGGTGGTCTTGTCTCTTCAACTTCATTGATAGAACATCTCAAATAAGGATCTTCACTGATCATCTCGTCAACTTCAAAGCGCTTTTTACCTTGAATGATTACTGTTGTGTTACCATCAGGCATTTTAAGAACTCTTAAAATGCGAGCAACGACACCTACTTTATGAATGTCTTTTATGCCTGGATCTTCCTCTTCATCATTTTTTTGAGCAACAACGCCAATGACTTTATCGCCTTGATTAGCGTCATTTATCAGTTTAATTGATTTATCACGTCCCGCAGTAATCGGAATCACAACGCCTGGAAATAAAACTGTGTTTTTAAGTGGTAAAATGGGTAAGTTACCTGGTAATTCTTCTTTATTGATGAGCTCTTCATCCTCTGTTGTCATTAGGGGGATAAGTTCTGCATCTTCATCAATATGTTGTGATGACAAACTGTCAATATTAAATATTCCTGATTTAGCCATAGCTCTTATTTAGACATAATGTCAGTTGTCTAACCGATCATTCTGTCATATTTATATCTTTTTACTTTAAAAAATAGGTTTTCTATTTCATCGACTTAATAAGGCAATTGGTATGCCAAAACACAATAAATCTGTGTTGATGCAAAGTCTTTTTTAGATTGCTTTGTGTGGATATAAAAAAGAAAGTAGTTCAAATGATAATAGTGAAAAAATCAACATATTGAAAAGTAAGTAATTATAAAATTTAAAAATATACCGAAATCGTTTTCGATAGTTGAAATTATAGTTATTTTTGGCGCGAAATTGACTCTCTTTTTTATATAAAAAAATGAATACAACCAACACATTTGAAAAGGAACTCACTTTTCAAGCCAACCGCAGAAAATCTTCAGTTAAATTTATCAACATCGTCAACGATTTATTCTATGACAAATCCATCGAATTGGTTTTGTTTAGAAATTCATTGATTAACAAAAACGTAAGTGAAATACTCAGTTTACATGAGTATGCTGGCGAATTTGTTCAGAAACCTATTTCTGTTTTTGATGTTTTAGAAATAGCTGAAGCGATACAGAGTTTAGATTTACCACCTTCTAAATTAGATATTGGTAAATTAACTTATGAGTATCACGTCGAGAAATCTAGCAATCCAATCAAGTTTGTCACAGACAAATTAAAAGGCGCTAAAAAAACGTCTGGTATTCAACCAAAAGATGTTGTTTTATACGGCTTTGGAAGAATAGGAAGATTGCTTGCGAGAGAACTTGCAGCAAAAACTGGTAAAGGCGATCAGTTACGTTTACGCGCTATTGTTACGCGTGGTGAAATCACGCAAACAGTTCTTGAAAAAAGAGCTTCTTTACTTAAAAATGATTCTGTTCATGCTGATTTTAATGGCACAGTAAGCATTGACTTAGAAAAGAAAGCTTTGATCATTAATAATATGACTATTCATATGATCAGCGCTAATCAACCAGAAGATATCGATTATACATTTTATGGTATTGATGATGCACTCATCATTGATAACACTGGCGCTTTTAGAGACAAGGAAGCTTTAAGCAGACATCTAAAAGCTAAAGGCGCTTCAAAAGTTTTATTAACTGCTCCAGGAAAAGGTGTTCCTAATATTGTGCATGGCGTTAATCAAAATGATTATGACACAAGTAAAGTAGACATTTATTCAGCAGCTTCATGTACAACAAATGCAATTACACCAATTTTAGATGCAATCGACGAATCTTATGGTGTTAATCACGGTCACTTAGAAACAATACATGCTTATACAAACGACCAGAATTTAGTCGATAACATGCACAAAAAATATCGTCGTGGTCGTGCAGCTGCTTTGAATATGGTTATTACAGAGACAGGTGCTGGAAAAGCAGTTTCTAAAGCTTTACCTAACCTAGAAGGGAAATTGACTTCTAGTGCAATTCGTGTCCCTGTCCCAAATGGATCACTTGCCATCTTAAATTTAACTTTAGAAAAAGAAACGACAAAAGATGAACTTAATGCAAAAATCAGAAAGTATGCATTAGAAGGAAATCTTGTAGAACAAATTAAATACTCAATTGACAATGAACTTGTCTCTAGCGATATTGTTGGCTCATCTGCTCCTGCTATTTATGACAGCCATGCTACAATTGTAGAAGGCAAAAGCAATAATGCCATTGTCTATATTTGGTACGATAATGAGTATGGTTACAGTCACCAAGTTTTAAGATTGGCAAAGTACATTGCTGATGTTAGACGCTTTACATATTACTAAAAATATGCTTTAAGAATGTTTTGAAGATAACCCTTGGCTTTTGCTAAGGGTTTTTTATTACTTTTGAAATCTTAAAAGACAATTTAATAGATTAACTAGAGTTATCATCCAAAAAAAGATCTGATGAAAATCAACACAAAACACATTTTTACGCTTTTCGCATTATGCTTATCTCTGAATTTATGGTCACAAGAAGATCAGCCAAAAGATGAGACAAATCAAGCGATTCAAGATTTTAAAAGCCTTATTAAAAAGTCGAATAATTTTAAGGAATATAAGGTTATTGAGAAAGTTAAAATCAATGCAGTTGAGCGTCAAGTGATTTCTGAAATTGAAAGTTTAGAGTCGAAAATTGTTGATTTAAACAAAACAATCAATAATAAAGAGGAAGTCATTCAATCTCATGAAACAGAAATTACAGACTTAAAAGAACAAGTTGAAGAACTACAAAACCAACAAAACGAAATTAAATTTTTAGGTTCAATTCCCTTAACAAAAGGGAATTACAAAGTGATCATGTGGTCTGTGATTACAATTTTAATTCTTTTACTTTTATTTTTTATTTTCAAATATAGAAGAGGTCATTTAGTAAATTCTGAAATTAAAGAAAACTTGAATAATCTTGAAAAAGAGTTTGATACATACAAACACAATGCTTTAGAAAAGCAACAGAAACTTGGTCGCCAACTTCAGGATGAGAAAAACAAAGTCAACAAATTAAAAAACGGTAATCAGTAATTAGAATTGAGTAAAAAATATAAGTTTTACGAATATCTCACGGAAAATACAGATTCTAGGATATGCAAAAGCATACCTGACTTTGATTGTACGTACGTACCCAAAAATTTTACGCTTAACGTTGCTAACGGCTCACTCACCAAACTAGCCGAAAAAATAATCAGTCCGAATTTAACTTTAGCTTGGATTCTCAGTTTCCTTAGTGCGCCGGTTTTCTTAATTGGGATGTTGGTTCCTATTAAAGATGTTGGCTCTCTTTTGCCACAACTCATTGTCAGCGGAAAAATAAGATCTTTTTCAATTCGTAAAAACTTCTGGACAATCTCAGCACTTGTTCAGTCATTCTGTATGTTTTTAAGTGGTTTACTGGTTTACTTATACCCAAATCAAAACTTAACAACCTATCTCATCGTCTTTTTATTACTAATTTTCAGTATAGCTTCAGGGATTGGTTCTGTCAGTTTTAAAGACGTTACTGGTAAAACAATACCCAAAGGACAACGCGGACAAATGCTCAGTTATCGCTCTACATTTGGAGGGATTTTAGCATTGGTAGCTGGTTTGATTTTGGTCTTTTTTATCGAAGGTGAAAACAGCAGTTTAACTTATAGTTTACTTTTTGCAATAGCAGGAATTCTTTGGTTTTTTGCAGCGATATTATTTTACAATATTCAAGAAGAACCTGGCTCAACTAAAGGCGGAAGATCACCGATTAATGAAGTTAAAGAAGGAATTTCTATTATTAAAAAAGATACAAATTTCAGGAATTTCTTAATCACAAGAGCTTTATTAATGGCCATTCCTTTACTACAACCATTTTATGTGATTTTAGCCAATAAATATAGTGGTGATAACTGGAAAAACTTAGGTTTTTTAATTATAATTTCGAGTATCGCACAAATTATAAGTAGCCCTATTTGGGGACGATTATCAGATAAATCAAGTCTATTGGTTTTAAGGCTTGCTTCTGGTTTTGCTTTATTCGGTATAGCTTACGCAATTTTCATTCTATTAAGTGATTTAGAGTTTAGTTTTTATTGGATGCTGCCCTTATTCTTTATCAATGCAATAGCTTATGCAGGAGCAAGATTGAGCAGAAAAACTTATTTGGTTGATTATTCTCCTGAAGATGATAGACCAACTTATGTTGCGATGGCAAGCACAGTGATAGGAATTTTCACACTCATCACAGCAAGTTTTGGTTTAATAACTGAACAATTTGGACTTTTATATCAATTCTTATTTTTTGCAGCCTTACTTTTGCTTTGTATTTTGATCAGTTTAAAATTAAAAACCATTCACCATGAGAATTGACATCATCAGTGTTGTACCCGATTTAATGAAAAGTCCTTTTGAAGGCTCAATTATGCAACGCGCTATCAAAAAAGGTTTTGTAGAAGTTCATTTTCATAACTTAAGAAAATATAGCACAAACAACTATAAGCAAGTTGATGATTATCAATACGGCGGTGGTGCTGGTATGGTGATAATGGTTGAACCTATTGATAAATGTATTTCAGAATTAAAATCTGAACGTGATTATGATGAAATCATTTATATGTCGCCAGACGGAGAAACTTTAAATCAACAACACGCCAATCAATTGTCATTAAAAGGAAATTTAATAATTTTATGTGGTCATTATAAAGGTGTTGATCAACGTGTTAGAGATTTATTTATCACAAAAGAAATTTCGATTGGTGATTATGTTTTATCAGGTGGTGAGCTTGGTGCAGCAGTATTATGCGATTCAATTATCAGATTAATTCCTGGCGTTTTAGGTGATGAAACTTCTGCTTTAACAGATTGTTTTCAAGACAACCTTCTCTCACCTCCTATCTATACAAGGCCAGCAGATTATAAAGGTCATAAAGTTCCAGAAATCTTGCTAAGTGGTCATCAACAGAAAGTTGAAGCTTGGCGAGATGATAAAGCACTTGAACGCACAAAAGCATTAAGACCTGACATTTTAGAAGACTAAAGCTTTGTTTTTTAGACAAAAAGAATTATTTTTGCACTTTGTTACTAACCTCTGGCGAAAATCGTGAATGTTACTAGCACATAATTATAATTATAATAAAATGGATTTAGTAAAGTTTGTCCAAGACGAATTTGTTGAAAAGAAAGAATTCCCAGAATTTTCAGCTGGAGACACAATCACTGTGTACCACGAAATTACTGAGGGACAAAAAACAAGAACACAGTTTTTTAAAGGTGTTGTAATTCAGGTTAAAGGATCTGGATTATTAAAAACTTTCACAGTCAGAAAAATGAGTGGTATTTTTGGTGTAGAGAAAATCTTCCCAATCAACATGCCAGCTCTTCAAAAAATTGAAGTGAATAAGAAAGGTAGCATTAGACGTGCTCGTATTAATTACTTCAGAAATCTTACTGGTAAGAAAGCACGTATTAAAGAAAAACGTTCTTAAACCAAACTATCTAAAGCTTGCATTTGCAAGCTTTTTTTTTAGCCAATTATCAAATCTGAAATCATAAGCCTATAAATTATTATTATAGCTTTTTAATTGAAGATTTATTATCATATTAATAACTTAAAACATTACAAACTATGAGTCAAGATTCTTCTCACATTGTTTATACGAAAACTGATGAAGCACCAGCTTTAGCAACTTATTCATTTTTGCCAATTGTCAGAAAATTTACTGAAGCAGCAGGAATAAAAGTGACGTCTAAAGACATTTCATTATCAGCTCGTATTTTAGCCAATTTCGCTGATGTTTTACCAGCTGATCAACAAGTTGAAGATGCATTAGCTGAGTTAGGTGAATTAGCAAAACAACCTGAAGCTAACATCATTAAATTACCAAATATCAGTGCTTCAATTCCGCAGTTAAATGCTGCTATCAAGGAATTAAAAGATAAAGGTTTTGATTTACCTGATTTCCCAATGGAACCAAAAAATGATCAGGAAAAAGAAATCCGTGCTAAATATGCAAAAGTTTTAGGAAGCGCAGTTAATCCTGTTTTAAGAGAAGGAAACTCTGACAGACGTGTTGCTCAGCCAGTTAAAGAATACGCAAAAGCAAACCCTCATTCAATGGGAGATTGGAGTGAAGATTCTCAAACTCACGTTGCTCATATGGAAAACAACGACTTTTACGGTACTGAAAAATCTTTTGCAATGCCAGAAGCTGACAACATCAGCATCGAGTTGAAAACTGATAATGATACAAAAGTGCTGAAGTCTGACTTAAAACTTGAGCGAGAAGAAGTTATAGATGCTTCTGTTTTAAACGTCAAAAGTCTTAAAGAATTTATCAGTAAAGAAATTGAAGATGCTAAAGCAAAAAACATCTTATTCTCTGTTCACTTAAAGGCGACAATGATGAAGGTTTCTGACCCTATCATCTTTGGTCACGTTGTTGAAGTTTATTTTAAAGACTTATTCGAAAAGTATCAATCTGAATTTGAAAAAATTGGTGTTGATGCAACAAATGGTATTGGTGACGTTTTTGATAAAATCAGTGATTTACCAAAAGACAAACAAGATGAGATTTTAGCTGATATTAAAAAAACTTACGAGGATCAAGCTGATTTAGCAATGGTTGACTCGCATAACAATATCACTAACCTTCACGTGCCAAGTAACGTTATTATTGACGCATCTATGCCAGCAGCAATTAGAGCTGGTGGAAAAATGTGGAATAAAGACGACAAAACGCAAGATATGAAAGCTGTCATTCCAGACAGAAGCTACGCAGGTATTTACCAACAAGTGATCGATTTCTGTAAAGTTCATGGCAAATTTGATGTTACAACAATGGGAAATGTTTCTAATGTTGGTTTAATGGCTAAGAAAGCTGAAGAATATGGCTCACATGACAAAACTTTTGAAATTCCAGCAGACGGAACTGTCGAAGTTAAAAACTCAACCGGAGATGTTTTAATGTCTCATAAAGTTGAAAAAGGTGACATCTGGAGAATGTGTCAAACTAAAGATTTGCCAATTAAAGACTGGGTTAAATTAGGCGTAAATCGTGCTAAAGCAACAGGAAATCCAGCGATTTTCTGGTTAGATAAAAACAGAGCTCACGATAGCCAATTGATTGAAAAAGTAAATTTATATCTTAAAGATCACGATTTATCTGGTTTAAAAGTTGAAATCATGGACCCTAAAGATGCAATGCAATATACTTTAGAACGTGTAAAAGCAGGAAAAGATACGATTTCTGTAACAGGAAATGTTTTACGTGATTATTTAACTGATCTCTTCCCTATCTTGGAATTAGGCACAAGTGCTAAAATGTTATCAATAGTTCCTTTACTTTCAGGTGGCGGATTATTTGAAACAGGTGCTGGTGGCTCTGCTCCAAAGCATGTTCAGCAATTTTTAAAAGAAGGACATTTACGTTGGGATTCTTTAGGAGAATTTTTAGCTCTAGCAGTTTCTATTGAAGATATCGCTGATAAGAATAAAAACGAAAAAGCAAAAGTGATTGCTGATGCTCTAAACAAAGCGAACAGCTCTTACTTACAAAACGACAAGTCTCCTTCTCGTAAAGTTAACGAGATTGATAACCGTGGTTCACATTTCTATTTAGCAATGTATTGGGCAAAAGCGCTAGCTGAACAAACTGATGATGCTGAATTGAAAAGTAAATTCTCAACATTAGCTAAAGAACTTGAAGAAAACCAAGAGCAAATCACGAAAGAATTACTTGACGCACAAGGTCAAGCAACTGATATTGGTGGTTATTACTTACCAAATGAAAAATTGGTCACTGAACAAATGAGACCAAGTCAAACATTAAATAAATTAATTGACGCTTAATAATCACATTCAGTTAAAATTATTTAAAAAGCCCTGAATTACTAAATTTAGGGCTTTTTGTTTTTCTGAAAGTTTAAATCAATCAAAAATCATCATTAAATTCAAGTTTTGGCAGTAAAGCCTTCTTCTTATCATGAATAAGTTCTGTTTTTCTTAATATTTGGTCAAGCATCTTAATTGCTTGTTCTAAATAAGGTCCTTTATTTAACATGACGCATTCAGCTCTTTGTCCGATGGCAGCATCGGTGATCTCAGCTCTTGTCGGTATTCCCTTTTTAGTCAGGTTTTCTAATACTTGTGTTGCCCATATCGGTGGTATTTGTGCTGCACTACAAATTTGCATGATTTCCTCTTGAATGATTGCAAAGTTTTTCCATCCTGTTTCAATCGCTAAATCTCCTCTAGCGATCATAACTCCTACAGGATAATTTTGCATAGCTTTTAGCAAAATACTCGGTAGATTTCTATATCCACTCATCGTTTCAATTTTCAAAACAATTCCGATATCAGAGTTTAATTTCTTTAATTCATTTAGTAATGATGTCACATTTTCGCTATTATTTACAAAAGAGAAATTAACAACGTCAGCATTTTCAGCAACAAATCTTAGATCAATTTTGTCTTTTTCAGTCAATCCACTAAAATCAATTTGTGTTGATGGTAGATTGATACCTTTATCAGACCTTAACTTTCCCCCTTTCTTTTTAGCTTGAGTAATTTCAATCATGATAAAATCTGGATGAATTTCGGTCACAATTCCACCGATTTTTCCATCGTTAAAGAAAATCGGATCATCAATAGACACATGATCTAATGATGATGGTAAAGTACATGATATGTGGGCTGCTTCAGTTACTTTTCCATTCTCATCTCGAACACACGGCGCTCCGATAATCGGTTTTTTGTCAAGCCTTAGTTGATCACCTTTAAATAAAAAGATAATCTCTTCTAAGGATTGTAAGTCGTGAACACTGTGTATTTCAGAAATTTTCTTTTGGTCAAAAAACACATTCAAAACTGTTTTGATTGTCACAAAAGCTGATTTCTTACAAACGCCCCAAACACCTCGATTTTCCTTTCCATCAATATGAATTTTTCGTTTTTTTCCGCGTGCATCCTTAAAAACAATCTTAGAACCTTTTTCACTTTTCTTCAGCCATTCTTCATTAACACTTATTACTGCGTCAACTTGCTTACCATGCGGAGGTGCTTCACCTTGAGGAGCCATCCATATACGTGCCGGCGCTACTACTTTACCGAACATATCTTTTTTAGGTTTAATATGAATAACTTTTGCGCCTTCTTTTATCTGACCAGTTCTGATTTTTAGACCTGCAAGATCCATTGTAATTTTACATTCTGGATCAGTATTCTTAATGTTCTCGATAATTTGTTTCCAAATGACTTTATTATCATGTGCACAATTGACTCGAGCACAATCCATTCCTTGATTTAAAAAAGAATCAACTAACAATTGATTTTCTGCAGCTTCAGTAGGCTGAGTAACCATTATCGCTGTTTTTCGTATGCTCTTGACACGTCCAAAAAGATTTTCTGAGTGTTGCTTAATAATAGATTGCGCATCTTTTTTAGTATAAAAGTCCTTCTCATCAGAGGGTGAATCTTCTCCTAACAAGCTATAAATGATCACTCTGAAACTTTTCATCCTATGTAAAATATCATCTTTAGATTCAAGAGAAACAGGTAGTCCTATCTCGTCTAACTTATCTTGCAAACCACTAAGATCAATGGATCGAAGAGCAAGGTAATGAACTAAGTTTTTAGCGCTTTGTGTATAATTAGGATGAACTTGATTAATTTGGGATTCATATTTTTTTTCAAATTCATAAATCTGATTAATTGCAGAATTTATGAGCTCTAAAATCTCTTGAAGCTTTTCTTTTTGATGTCGCATAGTTAAAAATATTTAGAAAGTCAATTTGAGTCTATACCTGAAATTCATGCAAGAATAAATGATTGACTAATCAAATATAATATTTCAGACTTGATAAATCGCAACTGTCAGTTTATTTGAAGCTTATCAGTTGATTTTTTCAAAAAACATTACAAACCTAACTTTAACATTAAGAAACAAAAAAACCACCTTTGAAAAAAGGTGGTTAAAATATGAATTAAAAGAAGTTAAATTACTTCTTGTACTTAGCGTATTTGTTTTTGAACTTATCAATTCTACCAGCGGTATCAACAAGTTTTGTTTTACCAGTGTAAAATGGATGTGAAGTTCTTGAAATTTCTAGTTTGATTAAAGGATACTCAACACCTTCAACCTCGAGAGTTTCCTTTGTATCAGCAGTAGATTTTGTGATGAATATTTCATCATTAGACATATCTTTAAACGCTACTAATCTATAATTTTCTGGATGTATACCTTTTCTCATTTTGACAACTATTTTATTCAGCTTGCAAATTTAATCAAAAACTTATATTGACCAAAATTTTATTGGAAATATATTTAATATTTTCTAAAATCGTTTGAAATAAGTCCTGGCTCACTTGATAACTTTGAGCTGATAAACTATATTTGTGAACTTTTAGACAGACTATGGAACAACAAGAACTCTCGCTCAAGCCTTATGCGCAAAATTACGGTTTAATTTATGGCGGCTATTCAATATTAGTATTATTGCTTTTGTATTTTTTCAACTACGACCAAAATACTGGGATTAGCCTACTTAGCTTTTTAATCAATACAGCTATTGTTTTTATAGCAATACATCGTTACAAGCTTGATAACGCAAACAACTTGAGTTTGTCTTCTGCAATAAAGCTTGGTTTAGCTATTGGAGCAATCGGCGGTTTAATCTACGCTGTTTACATGTACATTCACTACACTTATTTACAACCTGAATTTATTGAAACTTTAAAAGAAGGTTTAAAAACTCAGGTTCAAGCAGAAATAGAACATCAAAATTTAAAAGGTGAAGAAGCTGAAACAACTCGTGAAATTGCAACACTTTTTGCGTCTCCTTTTTTTATGGCAACTTCGGCTCTTATTTCCATTCTATTAAAAACTCTTTTTATTAGTTTAGTCGTCGGTTTGATTAAGAAGAATTAAATCTTGTCTATGCAGCTTTCAATCGTCATTCCATTACTTAATGAAGATGAATCCATCAATGAACTTTTTGATTGGATTCACCAAGTGATGCAAAAAAACAAATTCAGTTATGAATTGATTTTTGTTGATGATGGAAGTACTGATAATTCATGGGATATCATTCAAGATTTATCTTCAAAAAATAAACAGATCAAAGCGATTAGGTTTACCAAAAATTACGGAAAATCTCAGGCGCTTCATGCGGGATTTAAAATAGCACAAGGTAATGTAGTGATCACTATGGATGCTGACTTACAAGATAATCCTGAAGAGATTCCGGACATGTATAAAGCCATTACAAAAGAAAATTTTGATTTGATTTCTGGTTGGAAAAAAAAGAGATATGATTCAGTTTTATTTAAAAATTTACCTTCAAAACTCTTTAATGCTGCTGCGAGGCAAACTTCAGGCCTAAAATTACACGATTTTAATTGTGGTCTTAAAGCTTACAGAAATGATGTGATCAAAACAATTGAAGTTAAAGGCGAAATGCATAGATACATTCCTGTACTCGCTAAAAACGCTGGCTTTACCAGAATTGGTGAACAAGTCGTTCAACATCAGGCAAGACAACATGGCAAAACAAAATTTGGTCCTGAACGTTTCATTCATGGATTTTTAGACTTGATTACCATTTGGTTTTTTTCAAGATTTGGCAAAAGACCTATGCATTTATTTGGTGCTTTTGGCGTTCTGATGTTTTGCATCGGATTTTTATCTGCTTTTTGGATAGGCGCTTCAAAACTTTATAAATTATGGCTCAATCAACCCAGTATTTTGGTGGTTGAAAATCCTTGGTTTTATATTGCCTTAACTGCGATGCTTATTGGTGTTCAGTTTTTTATAGCTGGTTTTTTAGGAGAATTAATTTTAAGAAATAACAAAACAGATCAATCATATATTATTAAACAAAAAATTTGATATGAAAACATTAGATAAAGCAAAAACCTGGTTAGACTCAGCTGTTTTTGATCAAAAAACGATTGAAGAAGTTCAAGAATTAATCAATAACAAGCCTCAACAACTAGAGGAAGCATTTTATAAAAATTTAGAATTTGGCACTGGCGGTATGCGTGGCGTTATGGGTGCTGGCACAAACCGTATTAATAAATACACGCTCGGCAAAAATTCGCAAGGCATCGCCGATTACCTTAAAGAAGTTTATCCAAACGAGCAACACAAAGTTGTGATCGCTTATGATTGCCGTCACAACTCTCAAGAATTTGCTTACGAAGTTGCCAAAGTGTTTAGTGCAAATGGTGTTCAAGTTTATATTTTTCCAGAATTAAGGCCAACACCGCTTTTATCTTACTCAGTTAAACATCTTGGTTGCCATTGCGGAATAGTTTTGACAGCAAGCCACAATCCTCCTGAATATAACGGTTACAAAGTTTATTGGACGGATGGTGGTCAACTTGTTCCACCTCAAGACAAAGACATCATTAACAGAATTGATAATCTTGAATTTAAAGATGTCAACTTCAACGGAAATAATGATTTAATTAAAAAATTAGGAGAAGCTGAAGATGAGGCTTTTATAAATGATTCTATCAAAAATGGCGGATTCAATACCACTGAAGAAGAGCGTAAAAAACTCAACATCAGTTACACTTCATTGCACGGAACATCAATCACGATTATTCCACAAGTATTAGAAAAAAGAGGATACGAGCAATTACATATCGTTGATCAACAAGCCGAACCTAACGGCGATTTCCCAACTGTTGAATCACCTAACCCAGAGGAACCTGCGGCACTTAAAATGGCTTTGGAGCTTGGTGAAGAAAAAGGCAGCGACCTTGTTGTAGGAACCGATCCAGATAGTGACAGACTTGGTATTGCAGTAAGAAATCTAGAAGGAAAACTTCAGTTGTTAAACGGAAACCAAACAATGGTTATGATGACGTGGTTTTTGCTTGAAGAATGGAAAAAAGACGAACGCATTAAAGGTCAAGAATTCGTTGCATCAACTATCGTTTCAACGCCATTAATGCAAGTGTTAACTGAAAGTTACCAAGTTGAATACAAAGAGAGTTTGACAGGTTTTAAATGGATTGCAAAACTCATTAAAGATAATCCTGAACTTGATTTTATCGGTGGTGGCGAAGAAAGTTTCGGCTTTATGGTTGGTGACTTTGTCAGAGATAAAGATGCTGTGACTTCTATTCTATTAGTCTGCGAAATGGCAGCTCAACTCAAAGCAAAAGGCTCATCGATTTACGAGAAAATGGTTGAACTTTACGTTGAACACGGTTATTTTAAGGAGCATTTGGTTGCACTTGTTAAAAAAGGAATTGAAGGCGCTGAGGAAATCAAACAAAAAATGATTGATTTACGCGATAATCCTTTAAAAGAAAACGACGGTGAAAAGATTGTACTTGTTGAAGATTACTTAAGCAGAAAAGCTAAAAACACACAAACAAAAGAAACTTACGATATTGAAGTTCCGCAATCAAATGTGTTGATTTATTACACAGAAAACGGAACAAAAATCGCTGCTCGTCCTAGTGGAACAGAGCCTAAAATAAAATTTTATATTAGCGTTAATGCTGAATTAGAATCAACTAAAGATTACCAAGAGGTCACTGAGATGCATGATGAAAAAATCAAACGCATCGTCAAAGAACTCGGTATTGCTTAACAGAAATTAAATAGATGGATTACTTTAAAAAAATTCTTCGCTTTGCGAAACCTTATAAAAAGTATGCAATATTGAATATTATTGCCAATATTTTTTATGCCTTATTCAGTGCCTTATCTTTTGTGGCGCTTATCCCGATGCTCGATGTATTATTTGGAGATAAGGCTGACAAAATTCAAAAAGAACCTGTTTACCAAGGCTTAGGAAGTGCTAAGGATTTTTTTAAAGACTATCTGTCCTATCATGTGCATCAAATTTCGCAAGACGATGCATCTGTTGCGTTAATGCTAGTGATTGGACTCGTGATTTCATTATTCTTTTTAAAAAATATCTCAAATTATTTGGCAATGTTTTTTATTACATTTCTCAGAAATGGTGTTTTAAAAGACCTGCGTAATGCGATGTACAAAAAAACAGTTGAGCTCCCTCTCTCCTATTATTCTGAAAAAAGAAAAGGTGATACCATTGCAAGAATTACAAGTGATGTCCTTGAGATTCAGCATTCATTTTTATCTATTCTAGAACTGATTGTCAGAGAGCCTTTAACCATTTTGTTCACCATTGCTACTATGCTTCTCATTAGTGTTAAGCTCACTATTTTTGTTTTTATTTTTATTCCTGTTTCTGGCTTTATTATTTCATTAATAGGTAAATCATTAAAAAAGAAATCTGATTTAGTTCAAAAAGAACAAGGTTTGTTTTTATCCATTTTAGAAGAAACTTTAGGTGGTTTAAAAATTATAAAAGGATTTAATGCTGAGAATATTTTCAATAATAAATTTCAGGAATCAACAAATAAATTTTATAATTATTCAAACAAACTTCTTAATCGTCAGAATTTGGCTTCACCAGCAAGTGAGTTTCTCGGCATCAGCGTTATCGCTGTTTTATTGTGGTACGGCGGAAATATGGTTTTGGAAGAAGGCACGCTTGATGGCAGTAGCTTCATCGCTTATATGGGACTCGCTTATAATATTTTGACGCCTGCTAAAGGAATCTCAAAAGCTTCATATAATGTAAAAAAAGGAAATGCAGCAGCCGAACGTGTTTTGGAAATTTTAGAAACTGATAACAAGATTAAAGATCCTATAGACCCGGTAGATAAAAAAGAATTTACAACAGCATTACATCTCAATAATATTTCATTTGCTTATGAAAAAGAAAAGGTTTTAAAGAACTTTTCTGCAACTGTCAATAAAGGTGAAACACTCGCATTAGTTGGTCAATCAGGAAGTGGAAAATCAACAATTGCCAACTTAATTACACGTTTTTATGATATTAATGAAGGTGAAATTAAGATAGACGACACCAACATTAAAGACATGACGCAACACAATTTACGAGATTTGATGGGACTTGTCACGCAGGATTCAATTTTGTTTAACGAAACAATTGAGGCCAATTTAAGAATAGGGAAAACGGATGCAACCGAAGCTGAACTTATTGAAGCTTTAAAAGTTGCCAATGCTTATGAGTTTGTGATGGATTTACCAAAACAATTACAAACCAATATTGGTGATAGCGGAAACAAACTTAGTGGAGGACAAAAGCAGAGACTTTCTATTGCAAGAGCAGTTCTTAAAAATCCGCCAATCATGATTCTTGACGAAGCCACTTCAGCACTCGATACTGAAAGTGAAAAACTCGTGCAAAGAGCTTTAGAAAACATGACAAAAAACAGAACATCTGTTGTCATTGCACACCGTTTGTCAACTATTCAAAACGCTGATCGAATTATTGTGATGCAAAAAGGAGAGATTGTGGAACAAGGAAAACACAATGAACTCATTGCTAAAAAAGGAACCTATAAAAAACTTGTCGATATGCAGTCTTTTGATTCTTAATTTAAAACTTTGACAGAAAAAGAAATCATAATAAATCTTCAGAATGGAACGCGCCAAGAGGAGGCTTTTGCAGCACTTGTTGATCAGCACAAGGTCAGATTATATTGGCATATTCGAAACTTTGTTAAGATTCATGAAGACACAGATGATGTGCTTCAAAATACTTTTGTAAAAGTTTACAAAAACATTAAAAAATTTAAAGGAGAAAGTCAACTTTACAGCTGGATGTATCGCATAGCCAGTAACGAATCGATTACTTTTTTAAATAAAAAAGCTAAGAAGAAAAATATCAGTAATGAAGAGCTTAAAGATTATTTAATCAATTCATTAGAAAGCGATGTTTATTTTGAGGGCGATAAAATACAATTACTACTCCATAGAGCAATTGAAACATTGCCGACAAAGCAAAAAGAAGTTTTTATGATGCGGTATTTTGAAGAAATGCCTTATAAAGAAATGGCAGAAATTTTGGAGACAAGTGAAGGTGCTTTGAAATCGAGTTACCATCATGCTTCTAAAAAAGTAGAAAAATTTTTAAAAAACAATTAAACCTTCAAACTCTTTTAGAGTCTTAAAATCAATGACTAAAGATAAAAACACATATCGAAATAAAACAGGATTTAAAACACCTGACAATTACTTTGGGAACTTTGAAGTTGATTCTTTAAGAGCTTTAAAAGATAATCAGTCTATGAAAACTCCTGATACTTATTTTGAAAACTTCAAAGTTGATTTACCTCAGAAGAAATCAAAAGTAGTTCAGCTAAAGCACTTTTATTATGCTGCTTCAGCAATTGCAGCCATTTTAATTTTGGCATTTATATTAAACTCTCTTTTTAAAAGTGATGTTAATCAAGATGAGTTAAAATTCTCATCAATAGAACAAGAAGAATTGGAAGATTATATAGAAAACGAAATTGAAAACCCTTTAGATTATATCGATCAAGATTTGGAATTTGATTTCAAAAAAGAGTTTGAAAATTCACAAATAGGCTCACAAAAAATCATTTACTATATTGGTGATGATATTTATGAGCAAGATTATTTAGATTTTTAAGATGAAAAGAATAATTACAATCCTTGTCCTTTTAATAAGCTTTTCAGGCTTTGCTCAAAAGGATGATAAGATACAAAGCCTAAAAATTGGTTTTTTTACTGAAAAATTAGACTTATCAAGTGAAGAAGCTAAAAAATTCTGGCCTGTTTATAATAAGCACAGTAATTTATTTAAAGATTTAAAACATAAAGAATGGATGTCTGTCAGAAAGCGTTTAGCCAAAGTTGAAGATTTATCTGAAGCTGAAGCTGAAGTGCTTTTAGAAGATTATATGTCTTATAAATCTCAACGTAAAAAATTACGAGAAAATTTTGTTGAAGAATTAAAGACAGTTATCACGCCAAAGCAAATTATGACGCTTAAATACGCAGAATATCAGTTTAACAAAAAACTGCTAAAACAATACAATACCTCCTCAACATCTAAGGACTAATTGCTTACCTTTGCACAAAAATTTTGAATGCGCCTACACAGGAATTTAGTTTTTGCAGTGATTGATACATTGCATCTCGTCTTTAATGAAGAAAAATACGCTGATAAAGAAATCTCAAAAACACTTAAGCGTGATAAGCGCTGGGGTTCGCGAGATCGTGCTTTTATAGCAGAAACAACTTATGACATTGTTCGTTGGAAGCGATTATACAGCGAAATAGCAGATGTAAAAGCACCTTATACAAGAGCAAATCTTTTCAGACTTTTCACAGTTTGGGCAACGCTAAAAAGTATACAAATACCTGATTGGCCTCAGTTTGAAGATACGCCTACTCGACGTATTAAAGGTCGCTTTGATGAACTTTCACAAATCAGAAAATACAAAGAATCTATTCCTGATTGGTTAGATGAATTAGGCGAAAAGCAACTAGGAAAACTTTGGGATAAAGAAATTAATGCTTTAAACCAACAAGCTTCTGTTGTGTTAAGAACAAACAGGCTAAAAACAAACCCTAAAGAATTACAAAAAAGATTAGACGAAGAGCAAATTGCTGTGAAGTTACTTTCTGAATATCCAGATGCTTTAGAATTGTATGAAAGACAAGATGTTTTTAAAACACAAGCTTTCAAAAAAGGTTTATTTGAAGTTCAAGATGCTTCATCACAAAAAATAGCGCATGCACTTGATGTTGAAGAAGGAATGCGAGTTATTGATACTTGTGCTGGTGCTGGCGGAAAAGCATTGCACCTTGCTGCTATTATGAAAAATAAAGGTCAAGTGATTGCGCTTGATATTTATGCAAATAAACTCAAGGAACTAAAAAGAAGAGCGAAAAGAGCTGGTGCACATAATATTGAAACCAGACATATTGACACCACAAAGGTGATCAAAAAACTTTACGACTCAGCTGATCGTGTTTTAATTGATGCGCCTTGTACAGGTTTAGGTGTTTTAAGAAGAAATCCAGATGCAAAATGGAAACTCTCCCTGGAATTTTTAAAAGAAATCACAGAAAAACAAAGTCAGATTCTTCATCAATATTCACGTATGGTCAAATCTGGTGGAAAACTTGTTTATGCAACTTGCTCAATTTTACCTAGCGAAAACGAGAAACAAATTGAAAAGTTCTTATCAACTGAAGAAGGGAACAAGTTCAATTTAGTAAAAGAACAAAAAATATTAGCTCACAAATCTGGCTATGATGGTTTTTATTATGCTATTTTATCAAAAAAATAATTTACAATGAAGAAGATCTCTACACTTTTATTTTTGTGCTTTGCAAGCGTCATATATGCACAAGCACCCGCAGGATATTATGATGCTGCAGATGGTTTAACTGGATATCAGTTAAAGACTGCTCTTAATCAGATTATCGATGGAATTGATGATAACGATGGTTTCCCCTATCATCAAGCTCAAGGATATGGTGATTTATACGATGCGTATGCTGAACCTAACAGTGGTGATACGGATGACTATTACGAAAATGATGGTACTGTTTTAGACATGTATTCTGAAAAACCGAATGGTGCAGATTCCTATAATTACACTCATTACAATAATCAATGTGGAAACTATTCAGGAGAAGGTGTTTGTCATAACAGAGAACACTTGGTTCCTCAATCAACTTTTAATTCAAATTCTCCAATGAAAAGTGATTATTTTCATGTTGTTCCATCTGATGGTTATGTCAACGGTAGAAGGTCAAGCCATCCTTTTGGTGAGGTAACAAGCGCATCTTGGACATCTACAAATGGTTCAAAAGTTGGTTCAAACACATTCCCTGGTTACAATGGAACTGTCTTCGAACCTATTGACGAATTTAAAGGAGACATCGCTAGAGCTGTTTTATATTTTGCGATTAGATATGAAAGTGAAATCAACGGAAGTTGGAGTTCAAATAACGTATTAGAGTTTAGTGACTACAGTCAGTTTTATCAACAATGGTATATTGATTTGTTACTATCTTGGCACTTAAATGATCCTGTTAGCCAAAGAGAAATTGATAGAAATAACAATGGATATGCATTTCAAGGCAACAGAAACCCATTAGTTGACCATCCAGAGTATGCTGCATTAATTTGGGATCCTAACCCAGATACAATTGCTCCTACTACTCCAACAGACTTAACTGCTTCTTCAATTTCAAATAGCAGTGTTGTTCTAGATTGGACTGCTTCTACAGATGACATGGGTGTTGTAGAATATCAAATAGAACTAGATAACACTATCATCGGTTCAACAGATCAAAATACATTGACTTATCAAGTAAATGGTTTGGATGGTGAAACTTTATATAATTTTAGAGTTTATGCTGTTGATGGTTCTGCTAATGTTTCTGATCCAAGTGAAAATCTTGAAGTGACAACACTTGCCGATCCTGATTTCGTTTTCTTTGAAGATTTTAATGATTGTGCGACTGTCAGTGATAATTTTATAACTGTAAGCGAACAGAGTTCACTCGATTGGACTTGCATGGAATCTTTTGGTGAAAACAATACAGGAAGTTACCAAATGAATTCTTATTCAAACGGGCAACAAACACCAAGTTTAGATTGGTTGATTACGGCAAATCCTATCATGTTTGAAAACTTAGGAAATAGTATGTTGAGTTTTTATGCAGAAGCCACTTTTGGAAATACTGAACTTGAGCTTGTCTATTCTACAGATTATGATGGTGGACAGAATCCATCAAATTCAACATGGACTGCAGTTCCTAATGCCAGTGTTCCTCTTTATTCAGGTTCAGGTGGAAATCCTCAATCTTTCAATTTTGACAATATTGATATCAGCAATATCACAGAAAACGCTTATGTGGCTTTTAAATATGACACCACTAATGGTGAAGAAGCAACACGTTGGACAGTTGATAACTTTAAAGTAGAATCTAGTTTTTTATCGATTGATTCTGCAAATGCACAGTTGTTTAAAATTTATCCAAACCCAAACAAAGGACAAGTCTTATTTATTCAATCAGAGTTTAACGCTTCAAAAACGATAAGTATCTATCAAATGAATGGCCAAATGGTTGAAGAGCTTAAATTAGAAGCTAATCAAGATAAGGTTGAGTTTAACTTACAAGAAGGTTTTTATATTATCAGAATCAAATCTGGTAACACAACAACTACAAAGAAACTCATTGTGAGAGATTAGATTTTTTTTATTAAGACAATTTTTACATCAAAGCTGAACTTAGATAAGTTCAGCTTTTTTATTTTATTTTTTATTACATAATCTAACTAAACAACTCTGCACTGAAAGTGCAGAGGTTTATTAAGACTGGGGACTAAAAGTCCCACTTTACTATTCCAATATAAAATTGGAATTATCACTCGAATCTCGACGGTGATGTTCCAAATATTCGTTGACCATTTTATCGGTAATATTCCCAGTACTCCATACTCCATAACCGCTTGCCCAAAAATGTTGCCCCCAATAACGCTCTTTCAGTTTTGGAAACTCTTGTTGAAGTTTCCTTGAGGTTCGCCCTTTGAGCTTTTTCAATATACTACTTACATTCAATTTTGGAGCATATTCAATGTGCATATGAACGTGATCCGAACTCACTACTCCTTTCAGTATTTCTATACCTTCGGCTTCACATATTTGGATTAAAAGCTCACGACAACGAGTTTGAACATCTCCGCGAAGTACCTTGTACCGATATTTTGTAACCCAAACAATATGGCACGTTAAATAACTTACCGTATGGGAGCCTTTTCTTTGATAACTCATAGTACGAAAATATAGATTTTTTCGCACTACTAAAG